>JAQBWE010000095.1 GCA_027625315.1 Planctomycetota bacterium | reverse complement strand
GCTGCTCGTGCTGGCGGCGGCGGCGGCCGTGGGCGACCGCGACCTGCTCGCGCGCAGCCTGCGCGCGGCGCTGGAGTCCGGCGAGGCGCCTGCTCGACTCGTGGAGACACTGCTCCAGGTCGTTCCGTACGCCGGCTATCCGCGCGCGATCACTGCGTTTGGGGTGCTGCGCGCGGAGCTGCCTGACGCGCCCGCTTCGTATGAGCCCGCGGAAGAGCGCGCCACGTCGGCCGCGCGCGGGCGCGCCACGTTCGACGAGGTGTACGGCTCAACGGCCGCGGCGGTGCGGGCCGGTCTCGAGGCGCTCGACCCGGTGCTCGCGCGCTGGACGCTTGAGCACGCCTACGGGCGTGTGCTCGCGCGGCCCGGCAGTCTGTCGCTGCTCGAGCGCGAACGGCTGGCTGTCGCGATCCTGACGGCCTTGGGCGGCTTGAGCGAGCCCTTGCTTGGGCACATGCGCGCGTGCGTGCGTCTGGGCGCGAGCGCGCAGGACGTAGCCGCTGCGATTGCCGTCGTGCCCTCGTCGGTGGGCGAGGGTCGCAAGGCCGCGGCGCGCGCCTTGCTAGCGCGGCTCAGCGTCTGAAGAGCCCATCTCGACAAACGCGACACTAGAGGCGAACCCGCCGCCGCCGCCCAACATGCTGTCCTTGTGGGCTTTGTCCCACTTCTCGGTTTGGGCCGGCGTCAGCGTGTTGCGGATGCGTCCGAACGCGTCCTTGCGGATGCGCGTCTCGGCCTCCCCGAAGGTCTCACCGCTGCCCGGAATGCGGCCCTGCTTGAACTTCTGGATCTTGCCCATGTCGGGCAGAGCGATGCTGATGCCTGAGGACTCCAGCAGCTTGGGCTTGCGCACGTCCTTCCAGGTCACACCCTCGTCGTTTTCGATCGCGTAGAGATCGTCGAGCTCGCGCTGCGCGCGGTCGAGCACATCCTTCATGTCGGCCTGCTGCCGCTCGTTCAGTTCCATCGCCTTCGCGGCCATGTCGGCGTTGCCGTAGAAGTTGCCGGGCGAAAACCTATGCCTCGCGCCCTCGGCTGTGGAGCGGGCCGCGCGCTCTTCCTTGAACTCGGCGAGCAACTTGTTCTGGGCCTCAAGTTGACTCTCCAAGGCGCGCAGCCGATCGCCGGTGGTCGCCGGGCGTCCGCTGAGGCCCGGCGTCGTCGCGCCTTCGGCCGCGGGCTGGCCGCTGACGGCGCTCATGGCGCCAGCCGGCGCGTCCGCGCCGAGGTCGTGCGAGAGTTCCACATCGTGCAGCCGGTCGCGCAGATCGAGGTTGGCGCGCTCCAGCGTCGCGAGCTGATCGTCCTTGGCGCACAACTGGGCGGCGGTCCAGCCCGCCAACCCGAGCGCGGCCAGCGCCAACACCAAACTCAGCTTGCCCATGCGCCCTCCACTGCGCGCGCCCTGGGGCGCGCTGCGATCCCCTCACAGTATACCCGAGGCGAGGGGCGTGGTGCGGGCCTACGCCACGAATACGACGATCACGGCCAGGACGGCCAGCGCCACGATGGTAGCGACGGCGATCATCTTCGCGCGCGTGCGGTCCTTCTTCATGGGCACGGCTGCGGCCGCCTCGGCGACCGGGGCGTCTTCCTGCCAGGCGCTGACGACGTCGGCGAGCGACATCCGGACCGTGCTCCCGTCGGAGGGCCCGGGCGGGGCCTTCGCCTTCGGCTTGGCCGGCGGCTCAGGCTCGATCTTGATCTCGGGCACATCGCTGATCGGTTCGTCGGCGGGCTCCGGCGGCGGCGGGGCGAGGGGCCGGGTGGGGCCTTCGTCCTCGACCAGCTCGAACGGATCGTCGCCGTCATTCGGGTTTGTCACGTGGCGTCTCCCGCCGCCCGCAGCGGCTCCCGCAAGATACTCGACCGCTGGGTGAGCGCTACTCGACTCGCAGACTCACGAGCCGCGCGCCCTTTTCGACGGCCTGCCCCGCGGTCACATGCAAGCTGCCCACGGCGCCTGCGCGCGGGGCGCGAATCTCGTTCTCCATCTTCATCGCCTCGAGAATGAGCAGCGGCTGCCCGGCCTGGACGGCGTCGCCAACCGCGACGAGCAGCGACTTCACGATCCCAGGCATCACGCTCTTGATCTCGGCGTCACCGCTGCCCGCGGCACCGCTTCCACCCGTGGCGAGGCGCGCAAGCCGGCCGCGCTCGTCCTCGATCGGCACGCGCACTTCGCGATCGTGAAACGACAGCATCGCCGCGCCGTCCTCGAAGCGCGCGGCGTAGGTCCAACTCTGACGATCCACCAGCAGGTTGAGCAGATCGCTGCCCTCCACGGTCGTCACGTCGGCGGGATGCGGCTCGCCGTCCACGAGCACCTCGAGGCCCGCTGCGCCCTGGCGGATCTCCACGACGCGCTCGCGTCCCGCCCACTGGACGTAGTAGCGCGTGCCGCCTGTCGGGTTCGTTGCCATGCGCGCTATTCCCCTCGCCGCCACCAGTGGCGGCTGGACTCGACCCAGGCGGGTGCGCGGACGCCACCGGCGGGCGGCGGCACGGGTGCCTTGCGCACGCGGCGGTGCATCGCCAGCGCAGCCGCCACCACGGGTACGAGATCGTCGGGGTCGTCGGGCGGCGGCGTAGCGTTGTCGAGGATAGATGTGTCGTACTGCCCCCGCACGAAACGCGGATCGTCGAGCGTGCGCAGGAGCAGCGGGATGTTCGTGGTGAGTCCGGGTAGGCGCGTCTCCCAGAGCGCGCGCTTCATGCGTTCGATCGCGCGCGGGCGATCTTCGGCATGCACGATCAGCTTCAGCAGCAGGTTGTCGTAGTCCAGCCCCACCCGCTGGCCGACGTACACGTGGCCGTCGCAGCGCACGCCGGGTCCGCCGGGCAGCTGCACCGCGCCGAGCGTGCCGGTGCTGGGCATGAACCCGTGGTCGGCGTCCTCGGCGCAGATGCGCGCCTCGATCGCGTGGCCCTTGGGTATCGGAACCTTGTTGCCGAACGAGATCGGCAGGCCCTGGGCGATGCGCAGCTGTTCGGCAAGGAGATCCACGCCGTAGCACGCCTCCGTGATCGGGTGCTCCACCTGGATGCGCGTGTTCATCTCGAGGAAGTGGAACGCGCCATCGGCGCCGACGAGAAACTCGACGGTGCCAGCGCTCCGGTAGCCACAGCTCTCGGCCGCGGCGACGGCGGCCTGCTCCATGCGCGCCCGCAGTTCAGGCGTGACGACGGGCGACGGCGTCTCCTCGATGACCTTCTGGTGCCGGCGCTGCACGGAGCACTCGCGTTCACCGAGTGCCACCGTGTTGCCGTGGTCATCCGCCAGGATCTGGATCTCGACGTGCCGGGGCTGATCCACGAAGCGCTCGAGATAGACCGTCGCGTCGCCAAACGCCGTCCGGGCCTCGCCTCCCGCGCGGTCGATCGCGTCGAGGACCTCGCCCTCCGCGCGCACGAGGCGCATGCCCTTGCCGCCGCCACCGGCCGAGGCCTTGACGAGCAGCGGGAAGCCCACGCCGCGCGCCGTCTCCAGCACAGCGGCGTCGTCAGCGCCGTCGGGGAGTGTGGCGCCGGGCACCACGGGCACTCCAGAGGGGATCACCGTCGCGCGCGCGCTGATCTTGTCGCCCATCGCGCGCATGGCCGCCACGGGCGGGCCCACGAAGATGACGCCGGCCTCTTCGCAGGCGCGCACGAGCTTCGCGCTCTCCGAGAGGAAGCCGTAGCCGGGGTGCAGGGCGTCTGCACCCGTGGCCTTGCAGGCCGCGATGATGCGGTCCACCCGCAGGTAACTCTCCGACGGCGCCGCGGGGCCGATCCACACGGCTTCGTGCGCCATGCGCACGTGGAGCGACGTGCGGTCTGCGTCCGAGTACACGGCCACGCTCCGCATGCCCAGCTCGTGGGCCGCACGGATCACGCGGACGGCGATCTCGCCGCGGTTGGCGATGAGCAGCTTGCCGATGGGCCGGGGCGCGCTCACAGCGGGATGTTCCCGTGCTTCTTGGGCGGATTGCTGTCGCGCTTGGTCTCCAGCATCGCCAGCGCGGCAATGAGCTTGGGGCGCGTGCGCCGCGGCTCAATGACGTCGTCGAGGTAGCCGCGCTCGGCCGCCACGTAGGGATTGGCGAACCGCTCGCGGTAGTCGGCCTCGAGCCGTGCGGCTTCCGCGACCTTGTCGTCGGCGGCCGCGATCTCCTTGCGGAAGATGATCTCGACAGCGCCCTTCGCGCCCATCACGGCCACCTCGGCCGTGGGCCAGGCGACGTTCCAGTCGCCGCGGATGTGCTTGCTCGACATCACGTCGTAGGCACCGCCATAGGCCTTGCGGGTGATGACCGTCAGCTTGGGTACGGTCGCCTCGCAATAGGCGTAGAGCAGCTTGGCGCCATGCTTGATGATGCCGTTCCACTCCTGGTCGGTGCCCGGCAGGAACCCAGGCACGTCCTCGAAGGTCACGAGCGGGATGTTGAAGCAGTCGCAGAAGCGCACGAAGCGGGCAGCCTTGAGCGACGCGTCCACATCGAGGCAGCCGGCCAGCACCGCGGGCTGGTTGCCGACGATGCCCACGACGCGCCCGCCGAGGTGCGCGAACCCGACGACAATGTTGCCGGCGTAGTGCTCGTGCACTTCGAAGAAGTCGGCGTCGTCCACGATCGCGCGGATCACCTCGCGCATGTCGTAGGGCTTGTTCGGATCCGCCGGCACGAGCTGGTTGAGGCGCTCGTCCATGCGGTTCGGATCGTCCGTGCCCGGGCCGGCCGGAGGCATCTCCGTGTTGTTCTGGGGCAGGTAGCTCAGCAGGCGCCGGAGCAGCGCGACGCAGGCTGCATCATCCGGGACGCGGAAGTGCGCCACGCCTGAGCGCTCGCTGTGCGACACGGCGCCGCCGAGGTCTTCGTGTGAGACCTCCTCGTGCGTGACCGTCTTCACCACCGCCGGGCCGGTGACGTACATGTAGGACGTCTTCTCGACCATCGCGATGAAGTCGGTGATGGCGGGGGAGTACACGGCGCCGCCCGCGCACGGACCCAGCACGCCCGAGAGCTGCGGCACCACCCCTGAAGCCAAGGTGTTGCGCAGGAAGATGTCGGCATAGCCGCCCAGCGACACGACGCCCTCTTGGATACGCGCGCCGCCCGAGTCGTTGAGCCCCACGACGGGGCACCCGATCTTGAGCGCCGTGTCCATGAGCTTGCAGATCTTCTCGGCGTTGGCGCCGGACAGCGAGCCCCCAAACACGGTGAAATCCTGCGCGAACACGGCGGTCACGCGTCCCCCAACCCGACCGAGGCCGGAGACCACGCCGTCGCCCGGGTAGAGCTTCTGCTCCATGCCGAAGTCGCGGCAGCGGTGCACCTTGAAGGCATCGAACTCCTCGAAGGTGCCGGGGTCGAGGAGCAGGTCAATGCGCTCGCGCGCCGTGAGCTTGCCGCGTTCGTGCTGCTTCTGGATTGCGTCCGCGCCGCCTCCCAGGCGTGCGGCCTCCCTGCGCTCGCGCAAGTCTTCAATGCGCGGGTCTTCGCCGTTGCTCATGCGTGGCCGCCCTCCGCCGGCGGCTGGGAGATCTCCACGAGCACGCCGCCCGCGGACTTCGGATGGATGAAGGCCACGCGACAGCCGCCCGCGCCCGGCCGGGGTGCGTCGTCGAGGGTCGTCAGGCCCGCGGCCTTGAGAGCGGCAAGCACCGTGGCGACGTCGTCCACGCGGTAGCAGACGTGATGGATGCCCTCGCCGCGCTTGGCGATGAAGCGGCCGATCGGGCCGTCGGGATCCGTGGAGGCGAGGAGCTCGAGGCGCAGGCCACCGCCGTCGAAGGCCGCGACGCGGACGCGCTCCGTCGGCACGTCCTCCTCAAACACGAGGCGGAGGCCGAAGATCTCGCCGTACAGGCGCTTGCCCGCCTCGAGATCGGCGACGGCGATGCCGATGTGATCAACCGGGCCGAGGTGCGGGAGAGGGTCGTGCGTCATGGGGCCAAGATCCTACCGGCGGCGCGTAGAATCGCCCGCCCGTCCCGGAGACCCCCATGCACCGTCGCGCCGCTCTGATTCTGCTCTGCGCACCGCTGCTGCTGCTCGTAGGGGCCCTCCCCGCTGCTGATGTCGCCGCAGCCCCCGCGGACGCCACCGTGCACCACGATTTGCGCGTGCAGATCGCGCCGGGGGAACACCGGCTTGAGGTCGAGGACGCGCTGACGTTCCCCGGCGGCCTCAAGTCTGTCCCGCGGGGCAAGGACGGCGGCCTGATCTTCGAGTTGCACGCGGGGTTGGCCGTTGAAGCCTTGGAGGGTTCGGACTTCGACGTCCGCGGGGTGCCCCAGCCCGACAGCGCGGGCCTCCCGCCGCGTTCGCGCTGGCAACTCGTGCCGCGGGGCGACAGCGTGCCCGCCACGCCCACGGCGCGCCTGCGCTACGCGGGCACCCTGCACCACGAGGTGACCCAGGTCTCTGAGGAGTACGCGCGCAGCTTCTCGCAGACGCCGGGCACGATCGAGGCGGGCGGCGTGTTTCTCGGCGGGTCGACGTGGTGGGTGCCGCGGTTCGGTGAGGAGTTGGTCACGTTCCGACTGCAGGTATCCCTGCCCGACGGCTGGTCCGCGGTCAGCCAGGGCGTGCGCGCCGAGCACGAGGGGACGACGGCCTGGGTGTGCGAGCACCCCATGGACGAAATCTACCTGATTGCGAACCAGTTCCAGCTGTACCGGCGCACGACCGGTGGTGTGGATGCCCAGGTGTGGCTGCGCGCGAAGGACGACACTCTCGCGGCGCAGTACCTCGAGGTCACGGCGCAGTACATCGAGATGTACCGCGGGCTGCTCGGCCCGTATCCGTACCGCAAGTTCGCCCTCGTCGAGAACTTCTGGGAGACGGGCTACGGGATGCCGAGCTTCACGTTGCTCGGCCCGCGCGTCATCCGGTTCCCGTTCATCCTCCACAGCTCTTACCCGCACGAGATCCTGCACAACTGGTGGGGCAACTCGGTGTACGTGGACTGGGCGAGCGGCAACTGGTGCGAGGGTCTGACGGCCTACCTCGCCGATCACCTCGTGCGCGAGGGGCAGGGCCGAGGCGAGGAGTACCGCCAGGACGCCCTCAAGAGCTATCGGGACTACGTGAACGAAGGCAAGGACTTCGCCCTCACGGAGTTCCGCTCCCGCCACTCGGCCGCGACGCAGGCCGTCGGCTACGGCAAGTGCCTGATGGTCTTTCACATGCTGCGCCGCATGGTCGGCGAAGAGCGCTTCGCTAGCGCGCTGCAGCAGTTCTACCGCTCGAACATGTGGCGCCGGGCATCGTGGGCGGATGTGCGGGTGGCGTTCGAGGCCGTGGCCAAGCGCGACCTGGGCGCTTGGTTCGCGCAGTGGGTCGAGCGCGTCGGCGCCCCCGCGCTCGAGATCGCCTCGACCCGGGTCGACCCGCCGCCTGCGGGCAGCCCCGGCGGATCCACGCTCGTGCTGACGCTGCGCCAGACACAATCCGAGGCGCCCTATGCGCTGGACGTGCCGCTCGCGATCACGCTGGCGGGCGCGGACGACGTCCACGTTGAGACGGTCGCGATGACGGAACGAGAGCAGCAGTTCCGCGTGCACGTGGCGGGGCGCGCGGTGCGCGTCGATGTCGATCCGCAGTTTGACCTGTTCCGCCGCCTCGATCGCAAGGAGATCCCCGCGACCATCGGGCAGGTCTTCGGGGCACCCAAGACGCTCCTCCTCGTGCCGCTGCCGGACGACGATCCGCTGTCAAGCGAGTGGATGGCGTTCGCCAAGGGTTGGGCGACGCGCGGCGACGTCGAGGTCGCTCCGGCGGACGCTCACCTGAAGCTCCCCAAGGACCGGTCGGTGTGGATCCTCGGTACGGGCAACTCGTGGCGCAAGGCGTTCGACGCGGCGCTGACCGCCGCCGGTGCCGGAGTCGGATCCGACACGATTGACTTCGGCACCACCGAGCTGCCGCGCGCGGATCACTCGTTCGTGTTCACCGGCACGCACCCGGGCAATGCGGAACTGGCCATCGGCTGGATCGGCGCCTCGGACGCGGCAGCCTTGCCCGGTCTTGCCCGCAAACTGCCGCACTACGGCAAGTACGGCTGGCTCGGCTTCCAGGGCGCGGAGCCCACGAACGTCGCCAAGGGCCGCTTCGACGCGCCGGGCTCGCCGCTTGCGACGACGCTCGTTGAGGAGCCGACCACGCGTGGCGGGTTGCCGGTGCGCGAGCCGTTGGCGCGCCTGGCGCCCGTGTTCGATCCGGAGCGGCTCATGACGCACGTGCGTTGGCTCGCCGCCGACGCGCGCGAGGGCCGCGGCGTCGGCACGGCGGGCTTGGAAGCCAGCGCGGAGTACATCGCCAAGGCGTTTGAAGCGGCGGGCTTGCAGCCCGGCGGTGACGACGGCACCTGGTTCCAGTGGTTTGAAGCACCCGATGGTCCGGACGGCAAGACGGTGCGCCTGCGCAACGTGATTGGCGTGCTGCCGGGAACCGATCCCGCGCTGACGGGGCAGTCCGCGGTCGTCGGGGCGCACTACGACCATCTCGGGCGCGGCTGGCCCGATGTGCGCGCGGGTTCCGAAGGGCAGATCCACAACGGCGCCGACGACAACGCGTCGGGCGTGGCCGTCGTGCTAGAGCTCGCCGGTCTCCTCGGACCGTCCCTCAAGCCCGCGCGCAGCATCGTCTTCGCGGCCTTCAGCGGCGAGGAGTGGGGGCTCAAGGGCTCCGCGCACTACACGCGCGCCGCGGCGCTGCCGGCGAAGCAGGCCATCGGCATGCTCAACCTCGACAGCGTGGGTCGCCTGGGGTCGAAGAAGCTGACGTTGTTCGGGGCAAGCAGCGCCACGGAGTGGCGCCACATCGCCATGGGGGTTGGGTTCACGACGGGCGTCGAGTCCGACTGCGTGGCTGAGGACCCCGGCGGCGGCGACCACGTGTCGTTTCACCGCATCGGCGTTCCCGCGGTGCACGTCTTCACCGGCGTGCATGCGGACTTCCATCGGCCGACGGACGACGCGGACCGCGTCGACGCCGACGGCCTCGTGAAGGTCGCCGTCTTCGCGCGCGAAGCGCTCGTCTACTTGGCGAGTCGCGAGCCGCCGCTCACGTCGACGCTCGCCGAGTCGACCGAGCGACCCGCGCCGCCCGTCGAGGGCCGGCGGGTCTCGCTTGGCACCATGCCCGACTTCTCGCATCCGGGCCCGGGTGTGAAGGTGCAGGGCATCACGCCAGGCTCGCCCGCCGAGAGCGCGGGCATCCTGGCGGGCGACATCCTGCTGGCGCTCGACGACAAGCCCCTGGCGGACCTGCGCGGGTTTGCCGAGCTGTTGCGCGCCTATGCACCGGGCGACACCGTCACGATTCGCCTGCGTCGGGGCGATGCAGAGCAGACCGTGAAGGCCGCCCTGACTGCACGCTGAGGGTCGGCGTTCACCTGTCCCGCCGAGCACGTACGGCTTCGTGGCTGCGGGGCGTGGGATTGCCGTCGTCGTCCTCGCGGGGGCCCTACCCCGCGTCGTCCTAGCCGGCTGCCCCACCCCCTCGCCCCACGAACCCGATCGTTTGCGGACGGCCCCTGATCCGGCACTGGGACGCAGAATCGCGGCGCGCGTCGCTCCTGGTCCGTCGTGGCAGGGGTGAACGCTTACGCGCTTACCGTTGAGGCGGTCTACTTCGTGGTGAGGTCCACGCGGATGGGCTGGTCGCGCTCGAGCACGAAGTGCGACTTGGCCTCGTCGAGTCCGGGCACGCGCAGCTGCACGCTGGCGGGCACATCCGTGCGCAGCCAGGCCTCGTAACGCACGAGCGTCCCGCGGCCCAGGTCAAGCACGTCTCCGCGCGCGAAGCGGGTGCGCGGACGGTCGTGGCCCGGCAGCTCGATCGTGCCGAGGTGCTCGGCCGCGAGGACGGCCGGCGGCTCCACGCCGTCGCCAAACCGCACGAGCAGGGTCGTGCGGCCCCGGACGGGGACGCGCACGCGCGCCTTCCGACACGAGTCCGGCACCAGCGCGCCGTCCGTGGGAACCAGACCGCCCGGCAGGGCCAGGCGCGTGTGGGTGGTGCGGCGGTTGCAGAACTCAATGAGGCCCTTGTCGTCTGTTCGCAACCGAGCCGGGACGGCGTGGATCTCGGCACCGGCGTGCGCGAGATCGCCCACGGCGGCCAGCTCGACGTCGAGGCCGGCGAGCGGGCGCCCGTCGGCATCGACGAACTGCAGTTGCGTGCGGTCCGCGCGCTCGCGCCAGGCCTTGGCGGGCAGGCCCGGGCGCTCCTCGCCGTTGAGGGACTCGAGGAATGCCACGAGATCGTCCACATCGCGCTCATTGGCCGCAAACGCCCGGACGTGCGACGCCTTGGCCGGATCCGGGCTCGCGCCACGGGCGTAGTACGCGACCACGTCACGCAGTGTGGCGAAGCTGCCATCGTGCATGTACGGCCCGCGGCGGGCCACGTCGCGCAGCGTGGGGGTCTTGAAGGCACGCAGATCGCCCTTGCGGGTGCTGATGCGCGCGCGACCCTCGTCCGCAGCGGCCGGGCGCTCGAGGTCGTCCTGCTTGCGACGGAACGTCTCGTCGTGGGCGGCGAGCCGCTGGCGATCGTCCTCGCTGAGGCGGTTCCAGACCACGCCGGTGTTGTGGAAGCCGAAGTCGGTGAGCGCGGCGTGGCTGCCCTCCAACGTGTGACACGTCGCGCAGCGTCCCTCGCCCTGGAACAGGGAGAGCCCGCGCTTGGCCGACTCCGAGAGTGCATCCAACTGCCCGGCTGCGAAACGGTCGTACGGCGAGGTCGTGCTCGCGATCGAGCGTGAATACGCGCCGATGGCGCGGGCGATGCGCTGCGCGTTGACGCGCGGGTTGCCAAACGCTGCCGTGAAGGCCTCGTCGTAGCGGCCGCCCTGTTCGATGACGTCCTCAGCCAGCGGGAGCTTGGCTAGCTTGGCGCGCAGGGCGTCGGCCTTGCGGCGCAGCGTCTCCGGGTCGTCGCGCTTGGCCTCGGCTTCCTGCGGGTCGTCGCGCTTCGGCTCGACCTTCGGCTCCGCGGCGGGATCCTTGCCGGCCTGAGGCTCGGCTGCCGGGGCCGGCTTCGGCTCCGCGGCGGGCGCGTCCTTCGCGTCCGGGGGAGCTTCGGCGGCGCCTGCGGCCGGGGCCGTCATGCCCGAGGGCGAGGAGGGCGTGGCGGGG
>JAQBWE010000094.1 GCA_027625315.1 Planctomycetota bacterium | reverse complement strand
CTGCGCGCCCTCGCGGCCGCGGCTGCGCCAACGGAAACCGTGCTCGCTCTGCGGGACGCCGGTCGCGGCACCCTCTACTACGCGGTGTTCGGCCCGCTCGTGAGTGGCGAGCGCCCGACGCTCGTGCCGGCAGGTCGCGCGCCGGGTGAATCCCTGCGCGCCCTCCAACCCACCGCGAGGCCCAGCGGCGAGGACGCCCTGGAGCTGGCGACACGCTTTGGCCTCCCTGGCACGCCCCAGCGCTGTGTCGCCGACGCGGCCGCCGTGCTGGCCGTCGCCGAGCCCCGCTTCGCACGCGCCGAAACGGTTCTCGCCCACGACGTGCTGCCCCGCTACCTGCAGGCCTCAGCGCCCGAGCGCAAGGCCGCTGGCGAGGTGGACTGAGATGCTCCACGCGCGCACATGGGCCGATGTCGACCTCAGCGCCCTTGAGCACAATCTGGGCGTCGTGCGCACGCGCGTCGGCCCCGAGACCGACATCATGCTCGTCGTCAAGGCCGACGGCTACGGACATGGAGCCGTCCCGGTTGCGTGGCACCTGCTCAGCCACGGCGTGACGGCGCTTGGAGTCGGTGACTCCACCGAGGCGCTCGAGTTGCGCGCCGCCGGTATCACCGCCCCCATCGTGATCTTGGGCGCCGTCGTCCGAGGCGAGATGGAAGATGTCGCGCGGGGCGACATTCACGTCACCGTGCACTCAGGCGATCGCGTCCGCATGATGCAGCGCATGCTCGCGGGTTCGTCGATGTCGCTCGGTCTGCACCTGAAGGTCGACACGGGTCTCGGGCGCCTTGGCTGCCATCCCGACCGCGCGCTGGGCATCGCGCGCGCGATTCAGCGCGCGCGCCGGCTGCGGCTGGAGGGCATCTCCACCCACCTCGCCGTCGTCGAGAAGGATGGCGGCGCCCTCGCTGACCAACAATTGCGTCGATTCCGCAAGGTCCTGCGCAGTCTGGATGAGGAGGGCCTGCTGCCGCCGTGGCGTCACGTGCACGGCAGCGGGGGCTTGTTGAGCACGCTGCCCACGGCGTTCAACATGGTCCGTCCGGGTTTGGCGGTGTACGGGATCGACCCGCACGCGCAGCCGGACACGCCGTTCGTGCCCGCGCTGCGTTGGTGTTCGCAGATCGTGTTCCTCAAGGATCATCGGCGAGGCGCGCGTATCGGCTACGGCGCGACCTGGCGCGCGGGCCGCAAGACTCGCGTGGCGACCCTGCCGGTCGGATACAACGATGGCTACCGGTTCGCATTCTCGAACCGCGCGGAGGTGGTTGTGCGCGGTGAGCGCTGTCCCGTCATCGGGAGGGTCTCGATGGACTACACCACGATCGACGTCACCGACGTCGATGGGGCGGAAGTCGGCGATACCGTCACCTTGCTCGGACGTGACGGCCCCGAGGAGATCCCGGCGACTGAGCTCGCCACGATCGCCGACACGATCCCCTACGAGATTCTCTGCGGCATCGGCCGCCGGGTTCGGCGCTCGTACCAGGGTGGATCGCCCTAGGCATGCTCAAGCGCCTCCTCCAACTGCTGATCCTCGTCTCCCTGATCTACGCCGGGGTGCAGGCGTGGCACGAGCTCGTGCGCCCACCCACCGATCCACTCGACGCCCTGGCCGACGCGCCGCTGCGCGAATTGTTTGGACCGGCAGTCACCTACGACCGCCCGATTCGATTCCACCCCGAGACCGGCGCCGAACTCCACAACCTGCGCGTCCCCAACACCAGCGGCTTGCTGGAGTCGGACGGCGCGGGCGGGCTGCGTCTGGTGGACGGACTCTTCGCCAAACGCGTGCGCGTGACGCACGATCCGCTCGCACTCGCGGCCGGGCGCTACCGCCCGCTCCTCGTCGAGATTGAGGGTGTGCGCATCCACACGCGCGAGACCGAGTCGGGCATCGCGGCCGACTTCCCCCTCGACGTGCACACGACCGAGGGCTCCGACGGCGCGGCGCCGCGCATCGACGTGCGCGATCTCGTCTTGAACTACCGCGCGCTGGCCGACTCCCAGCGCTTGAGGCCGAGTGCCACCATCCGGCTCGGGGTCGATGCCCTGGGCGTGGCGCCCGGACCCGATGGTCGACTGCGCGTGAACGGCCGCATGCGCACGTACGGCCTCGGCCAGGACGAGACGCCGATTTCGCTCACCGGCACCATCGACGCCAATGGCAGCCAGTTTGCCCTGGAAGCCCGCTGGGATCCGCTTGAGTTGACAGCCGAACTGCTGGATCTCTTGCCGCCGGACCTTGGATCCAAGCTCGGCGCGTCCGGCATCCGTTCGGGGAGCTTCGCCATCCGGCTCGCGCGCGCAGGCGGCGCGGATGAGGGCGCCCTCGAGCCGCAGATCGAGTGGCACAGCGAGGTGGAACTGACCGTCCCGGACCTGCCCGGCATGGATGCAATCGACGCCACAACCCGTGAGCAACTCACGCGGCTGTTCGGCCGCGCCGCGCTCCACGTGGAACTGCAGGATGGCAAGGTCAACATCCGCTCGATCGTGACGGAACTGGCCGGCGGCCGCGTCCAGGCCACGGGCTGGATCGTCCAAGAGACCGGGGAATTCGCGATCGACTTCGACATTCGCGACCTGCGACTCGAAGACGAGGCCGTTCGCAACGCGCTCGGCGAAGGCGCCGACATCTACGATGAATTCGACCCGCGCGGCATCGTCGACGCCATCGGACGCGTCACCCGAACCGCCGACGGCGTGGTGGCTTGGAGCGTCGACGTCCTGCTCGAGAACGTCGATCTGGCGTACGTCGGCTCCCCGGGCCCCGACGGCGTCCGCGTCGGCTTTCCGTACCGCGTCAGCGAGGCCACCGGCCGCGTTCGCATCGACGGCGATGGCGTCGTGTTCGACGACATTGTTGGGTTTCATCGCGGCGCGGAGGTCGTGATTCGCGGCAACGCCGGTCGGTCGTGGACGGGTGGCGAGACGGGGATCATTCGCTTCACAGACGATGGCCCCGAGTTGTCGCTCACCGTGATTGCGACCCACGTGCCTGTCGACGAGGAGTTCCTGACGGCGATCCGCCAGAGCGAGTTCGCCGACATCCTGGGTGAGTTCGAGATCGAGGGCGTGATCGACCGCGTTGAGATCGATCTATTCAAGAACCCCAAGATCGAACGAGCCGTGAAGGCTGAGCTGCGCCTCACGCTCGAGGGTGAGCAGTTCCGCTACCTCCCCTTCCCGCTGCCCCTCGAGGACGTTCGCGGCCGCCTGACGATGCATCGCCCGCTTCTAGACGACATGGCGACGCGCGGGCGCATCTACAAGTTCGACGTCACAGGCTGGGGCGAGGGCGCCCCCATCCACGTCTGGGCGGAGATCATCGAGCACGAGGATCGCGGCCGGCTGCACGTCGAGGCGGAGGGGATTCCGCTCGCGGGCAAGCTGGGAGAAACGGTCCGCACGTCGGTCACGACCAAGGATGACGTCGGCGAGATTTGGACCTGGCTCGGCCCCCGCGGCAAGGCCAACGTGAAGGTGAGCATCCCGCTGGCGGAAGAGCCGGAACGGTTGCGCCTTGAGGCGGACTTGCTCGGGGCGACGATCCAGCTGGGAGCCGAAGGCCAGTTTCCGATCGATGTCACCGAGCTCGACGGACGCATGCTCCTCGAGGACGGCGTGGTCACGCTGACCGACATGCGCGGCCAGGTCGGCGGTGCGCCGGTGCGCATCAGCGGCACGCTGGCGGGCGGCGTGGACGGCGCTTGGGATGTGCACGCCCGGATCGACCACCTCCGGCTGACCGGCGATCTCATGCGTTCGCTGGAGGCCCTCATCGGCGAGGGCGACCTCCTACCCGGTGGCCTGAGTTTCGAGTCGGGTAGCAGCATGGACCTCGCCCTGCGTCTGCAGCGCGAGCCCGGTGATGACGCCGAACTCGAGCTCTCCCTCGAAGCGACCGCGATCGATGCGATCCTGGGCCTGCCCGATGGCACAGCGATCGCCGTGAGCGGAGAGCGGTTGACGTCGGAACGCGGCGTGGTCACCGCAAATGGCATTCACGCGAGAGGCGAGGGCATCCAGGCGGAGATTCGCCATGCCCGCGTGGTGCCGGGCGGCGACACACGCATCACGGGGCGGTTCCACGCGATGTTTGACGACTTCGTCGTCACACCCGGCTTCCGCGACCTCCTGCCCGACTCCATCGCCGACGTGCTCGAGGAGTGGACGGCCAACCGCACCCTGCGGAGCAAGTCATTCCTCGTGGACGTGCCCGAGGACGGCCCGATCACGATGGAGGGCGATCTGACGCTCGTCCCGCTGCCCGACAGCCCGCCCGACGAGGGCGCGCGCGGACAACTCGAGTTGATGCCGCTGCGAATCGCGACCCACCCGAGCGGTGGCGTGGTGCTTTCAGGCCTCGTGCAGCTGGGAGGCTTCTCCATCGACGCGGGCGTCGCCCTCATGGATCTGCGCGGCGCGATCGAGGTCGAACACCTGCATTTGGATACCGCGAAGCCGGAAGGGCGCGGCCGCATCGCCACCATGAGCGGACGAATCGCCGACCTGTCCGTCTCGCACCTCGGCGCGCCTGTGGATTGGCGCGACGGCATCCTGCGGATTCCCGCCATCGGCGGCCTGCTCTGTGGCGGCGAGATGATCGGCAATTTCACGATGCACACGAGCGCGCCCGTCTCGTACGAAGGCCGTGCGACCGTGCGCAACTTCAGCGTCGCCAAGTTGCGCGCTGACCTCGCGCCGACGGGTCCGCCGTACGCGGGCATCGGTACGGCGGTCGTCACGTTCCAAAACCGTGGCGGGTCGTTGAACGATCTGACCGCAGCGGGCACTGTGGCCATTCGCAAGGGACGCCTGGGCGATCTTCCGTTTATCGCCAACATCTTCACGTTGACCGACGAGCTCGCGGGCGTCGAGGAGCGCCCGCAGTTCGAGCGCGCCGATGTCGTGTTTACGCTCAAGAACGAGGTCTTCACGTTCCGCCGCTTCGACCTCGCGGGCCCGCTGTTTGATCTACCCGGCTCAGGGACGTTGGATCTCGCCGGCATCATCGACCTGCGCTTTACGCCGGATCTGCTCAAGGGCCTGTTGGTGCCGGGCGTGATGCAGGTCCCGGGCGTCGGACCGCTGCTGAGGGGTGTCCTGCCGGAGCGCATCATGTATGCGGTGCGCGTACACGGAGACATCGACTCGGCGGAGCCGGAGCTCGTCATGCTGCCCGGCCTCGGTATGAGCCGCCGCGGCGCGTTTGAGGGCGTCGGCGCACGCGAGCTACCCCGGCGTCGTCTGCCGCGGCTCTTCCGGTAGGCCGCCCGTGCGACGCGTACTCACCGGCCACTTCATCCGACCCCGGGACTTGGTGCGCTTCGGCCTCGGCGGCGTGCTGGCCGCGGTGATCCTGTTCGCGGCGTCGGCCGCGCTCTATCCCCAGGCGAACGAGTACGACCCGCTGGCTTGCAGCGCGTCGTATCTCGGTTCCTTCGAGGCCGAGCGCAATCCGGGCGGCTGGTGGGTGTTCTCGCTGGCGCTGGTCTGTCTGGGACTCGTTTCAGTCAGCGTGGCGCTCTACCGCCATCGTCGGATCGCTGAGCGTGTGCCCACCGGATGGGCGCTCTGGTTGGCCTCGACGGCTGTGCTCGTCGGGGCGTACACCTTCTACGCCCTGGCCTTCATTCCCGATGTGGAGACGGTCTCCGTGGGGTCCTGGACACTCGGCCAGATCCACGACGGCTTCGCGGCGCTCAGCTTCTGGAGCCTGGGCGTCGGCATGACCACCGACGGGTTCATCTTCCTCCTGGATCGCAAGCGGTTCGGCAGCGCCCACATCGATCACGCCCGCCTCAAGTGGCCCTACCTCGCGTTCGCGGCCGTCGGCCTGCTCGCCGGCTCTAGCCTGGGCTGGTGGTACGTGCGCTGCAAGCTCGACCCCAGCCTGAAGCACTGGCCTGGCGAGGGTCTGGCCTGCTTCCCGGCGTGGGAGTGGATCCTGCTGCTGCTCGGCCCGGTGCTGTACGTCTGGGTGGCGGGATTGCTGGGTTCGATGCCCCGCGCGAGCGCGGACAACGTCCGAAGCTGATCGCGCTCGGATTGCAATGGCGCGCGAAATCCGCTATGGGTGGGCCTGCGCGTAGACCGCCCGCGCGGGAGGCCTCATGCACACCGCCCCGTCGATCACCGCGGCGCTCCTGTTCACCATCGCCCTGGCGGGCTGCGGTGGCGGTAGCCACGCGTCCGCCGCCCCCGGCGCGGGCGCGCTCACCGGCTTCTTGCCTGCGGTCCCCATGGCCTCCGACCAGAGCGTCGTGTTTCTCATTCGTCCGACGGTCGTAGGAACCGGGACGCTGACCGTGCGCTTCATCGCACGGCAAGGCACGCCGTTCTTCGACGGCAGCACCGATCGGTTCGACGCAGCGGCGAGGTTCGAGCTGCCGAACCAGATTCGCGGCACGCTGCCCGCCGTTCGCGTGCCCGCGGGAACGCCGGCGCCAATCGATGCCGACGTCATCTTGCTGGGTCCCGGCCAAGTACCCCTGGGCAGCGATACGTTCAGCGCCCAGTTCCTGCCCCTGCCGCCGCCGCCGCCCCCGACCGTCACAGGGGTGCAGCCTGGCCTCCTGCTCTCCGGCACACCCACGTGCCTACGCGTCGTCGGCACGCGCTTCGAGCCGGTCGGCGCCCAAGCCGTGGCTGACCTCGTGGCGAGCAGCGGCACGCCGTTCTTGGGTGGCACGAGCGCGACGCTGTCCGTGCCCGTGACGATCGAGTCGGAGACCGCGGCGACTGGCCTGCTGCCAGGGCTCGCCTTCGCGAGCGACGTCACGGCGTTTGTTACGCTGCACCTGCCAAGCGGTGCCAGTCCGACGTCGACGACGCCGATCGCCAGCCTAGGCTCGGAGCGCAAACTCCTGGCACCGGACGCAGCGACGTTTGACTACTTTGGCACGTCGCTCGCACTGTCCGGAGAGCTCGCGGTCGTCGGTGCGCGGCTGCATGACGCAGGCGCCGACAAGACCGGCGCGGCATACATCTTCGTGCGCCAGGGGCAGGGCTGGGTGATGCAGCAGAAGCTCACAGCGCCCGACGCCGCCGCAGGCGATGAGTTCGGAACCAGCGTGGCGATCCAAGGGCAGACCGTCGCGATCGGGTCACCGCTGCACGACAGCGCCGCCTCCAACGGCGGCGCCGTGTACGTATTCGTGCGCAGCGGCGGCACGTGGCAGTTCGAGCAGAAACTCACGGCGTCGGACGCCGCGTCGGGCGACCATCTCGGCGAATCCGTCGCCCTGCATGGCGACGTGCTGGCCGGCGGCGCCCCGGACGACAACAACGGCGGCGGGACCGACGCCGGCTCGGTCTACACCTTCACGCGCAGCAGCGGCGTGTGGACCCAGCAACAGGCGTTGGCCAGCGCGAACGTCGGCGCCGGCGGCTTGTTCGGACAGGCCGTCGCCCTCAACCCGCAGGATCTCGTCATCGGCGCCCCCGGCAACTCGCGCGCGTTCGTCTACACACCCGTCGGATCGCTCTGGGGCGCGGAGCAAGAGCTACTGGCGCCGGGCATCGGGGCGAGCAGCGACTTCGGACGTAGCGTCGATCTGTCGCTCGACCGATTGATCGTCGGCGCGCCGGAGGCTGACGGCGTGGTGGCCACGTCGGGCAGCGCGCACGTGTTCCGACGCACGCTGGGTGTCTGGGCGCACGAGCAGACGCTGACCGGAGCCGGCGGCGGCGCGGGCGACGAGTTCGGCTGGAGCGTCGCGATCGAAGGACCGCTGGCCCTCGTGGGTGCGCTGAGCGCCGACTTGCTCGCCAGCAACGCCGGCGCGGCGTGGCCCTTCGTGCTGGACGGTGGCATCTGGACGCCGCCCCACCGGTGACGGCCGGCGACGGGGCGTCGAGCGACCGGTTCGGCCAGGCCGTCGATCTCACCGACTGCTACGCCATGGTCGGTGCCCATCTCGACAACCATGCCGTCGGGACGGATGCGGGCGCCGTCTACGCCAAGTAGCCCCCCGCGGCGACCCCGGCGGGCCACCCCTGCCCCCGGCCCGTAGGATGAAGGTATGCAACGGACGGCAGCGGTGGACTACGGACGACGGCGGATTGGGCTGGCCGTCGCCGACCCCCTCGGCATCTCCGTCCGCGGGCTGGCGACCCTGGAGAAGGTCCTGGATCCGGCGGACGGCGCCCGCCGGGCCGCCGCGGCCTTCGCGGCGGAGGAGGTGGGACGCATCCTCGTAGGCCTACCGCTGTACGCGAGCGGCGACGAGTCCCCCATGGCAGTGGAGGCGCGCGCGTTCGGGGCCCTGCTGGCTGAGGCCGCCGGCCTCCCGGTCGGGTTCGTCGATGAGACGCTCACCACCTGGGAGGCTGAGGAGGCCGTCCGGGCCCGGGGCATCCCCCTCCGGGAGGCCAAGCAGAGCGGCCTGCTCGACCAGCAGGCGGCCGTGGCCATTCTGCGGGGCTGGCTCCGGGAGGGCCTGGAATGGCCCTGCGACGGCATCCAGCCGGACGTCTAGGTGCCCCGGCAGGATTTCCCGGGGTCGGGCATCCCTTGGCGCCCCTGCCGGGAGCGTTACTGTCTCGCCCAGACCAAGAGTTGAAAACAAACAAACCGTAATCGGATCCCCAAGACCTCGGTTCGGGGCGCTCCCAAGTAGGAGTCGCCTTCCTGACCGGTGGTGACGGAGGCCACAATGGCCGTTACGAACCCGCGCAAGGCCGCGATCATCGAGAAGCACCGCAAGAGCGAGTCCGACACGGGCTCGGCTCCGGTGCAGATCGCCGTGCTCACGGACAGAATCGTTCACCTGACGGAACACCTCAAGACGTTCTCGAAGGACCATGCGACTCGTCGCGGGTTGCTGCGCCTCGTCGGACGACGCTCGGCGCTGCTCCGCTACCAAGCCAAGAAGAACCCGTCTGCCTATAGGGAGCTCATCAAAGAGCTGGGGATCCGTAGGTAGGAGGACATTTGTCCATTCATGAAGTGACCATCGATGTCGGGGGACGTTCCCTCGCCATCGAAACCGGCCGTATGGCGCGGCTGGCCGCCGGCGCAGTTGTTCTGCGCTTCGGCGATACCCACGTTCTGTCGGCTACGTCGATTTCGGCGCCGCGACCGGGTATCGATTTCTTTCCTCTCACGGTGGACTACCGCGAGAAGACCTACAGCGCCGGCAAGATCCCCGGTGGCTTCCTCAAGCGTGAGTCCGCTCCTTCGCCGAAGGAGATCCTCACGATGCGGATGACCGATCGGCCCATCCGTCCCCTGTGGCCTAAGGGCTTCAAGGCCGACGTGCAGTGCCAGTCGTTCGTCATCTCGTACGACCAGCTGAACGATCCGGACGTCCTGTCGATCAACGGTGCGGGCGCTTCGCTCGCGCTGGCCGACGTGCCGTTCCTCGGCCCCATCGGCGCGGTGCGTGTGGCACTCGTGGACGGCGAGTACATCGCCTTCCCCGACAACGTCCAGCGCGCGGCCTCTGAGATGGACTTGGTGGTCGCGGGCACCGCGAAGGCCGTGACCATGGTCGAGGCCGGCATGAACGAGTTGAGTGAGGACGTCGCGATTGCCGCGATCAAGTTCGCCCACGAGGTCATCAAGAAGATCTGCGCCGCGATCGAGGAACTCCGCCGCATGGTCGGCTGGCAGGCTCCGACGTACGTGTCGCCGGTCGAGGACCCGAAGCCCTACGAGGCGATCCACGCCAAGTTCGGCGCCGAGTTCGAGAAGGCGGTCAACGTCCGCACGAAGCTCGAGCGCAACAAGGCCAAGCGGGCGGTGATCGACGCCATCCGGGCCGCGTTCATCGCGACCGACGAGAACGCCGGCGAGACCCGGTTCTCCGCCTCGGCGGTGGACGGCGCCATCTCCAAGATGGAGAAGCAGCTCATCCGCTCGGCTGCCCTCGCGGGCAAGCGCGTGGACGGTCGTAAGACCGACGAGATTCGCGCCATCCAGATCGAAGTGGGCTTGCTGCCTCGCGCGCACGGCTCGGCGCTGTTCACGCGCGGCGAGACCCAGGCGCTCGTGGCGAGCACCTTGGGCACGGGCCACGACGAGAAGTTCGAGGACGGGCTGCACGCGCAGTCGTTCACGCGCAAGTACTACTTGCACTACAACTTCCCGCCCCTATGCGTAGGCGAGACCCGCCCCATTCGCGGCCCCTCGCGTCGCGAGGTCGGTCACGGTGCGCTCGCCGAGCGCAGCTTGCTGCCCGTCCTGCCGCCGATGGCGGAGTTCCCGTACACCATTCGCGTGGTGTCGGACATCCTGATGTCCAATGGGTCGTCGTCGATGGCTTCGGTCTGCGGAACGACGCTCTCGATGATGGACGCGGGCATCCAGATCCGGCGCCCGGTCGCTGGCATCGCGATGGGTCTCGTGACGGAAGGCGACGAGTTCGCCGTCCTCTCGGACATCCTCGGTGACGAGGACCACGCAGGCGACATGGACTTCAAGGTCGCTGGCAGCCAGAACGGCATCACCGCGCTGCAGATGGACATCAAGATGACGGGCGTCTCGGAGGAGATCCTCCGGATCGCGCTCGATCAGGCCAAGGAAGGCCGGATGCACATCCTGCGGGAGATGCTCAAGGCCATCGACAAGCCCCGTGCGGAGTACAACCAGTACGCCCCGCGCGTCGAGATGGTGCACATCAACCCGGCGAAGATCGGCATGCTCATTGGCCCCGGCGGGAAGAACATCCGCCGAATCCAGGAGGAGACCGGCGCGACCATCGAGGTGAACGACGAGGGGATGGTCAAGATCTTCTCGTTCGACGCTCAGGGCGCGAAGAACGCTCGTAAGCAGGTCGAGGCCATCGCCGAAGAGGCGACGCTCGGCAAGATCTACGACGGCAAGGTCACGTCCATCAAGGACTTCGGCGCTTTCCTCGAGATCATCCCGGGCATGGAAGGCCTCTGCCACGTGAGCGAGCTGGCCGACGGTTACGTCGGCAACGTCGAGGACGTGCTCAAGATGGGCGACATCACGCCCGTCAAGGTCATCCTCATCGACGAGTCCGGTCGCGTGAAGCTGTCGCGCAAGCAGGCCCTGCTCGAGCTCGGCCAGGACGCCTCAGCGCCGGAGCCCTCCGGTCGCGAGCCGCAGCGCTCCGCTCCGCGTGGTGGCGATCGCGGCGGCGACCGCGGCGGCGACCGCG
>JAQBWE010000093.1 GCA_027625315.1 Planctomycetota bacterium | reverse complement strand
GCATGCCCTGGGCGGAGGCAACGAGCTCGAAGACCAGCAGCGCATCTGCGCCGTCCATCACCGCATGAAGGATCACGGCGAGCTCAGGTGGGTTCCCCCCGGTGGCCCGGGTACCTCGCAGGGTCACTACCTGACGCCGGAGGGGCGGATCGTGCGGCTGAGGCCCGCTGATGGGGTTAGGGAGCGCGCGCCGCCGTATCAAGCCAGCCGATCGCCGGAACTCGCGAATGTCGCCACGCATGACCCGCCCCGGTGCCGGTCCCGCAGGTGGACTCGCCCACGCCCAGGCGCTGAATCACTAGGACCGCGCTGGCGAATTGCGGCTCGCGGCGGGCACTGTCTCAATCTGCGTCACCGCGTCTCACATTGAGGCTCACAGGGCCAGCGCGCCCAGGCCGATGAGGCACCGTCTCCGCACCGAGCAGCTCGGTGCCGTTCAGCGGAGAGGAGCCAGTTGATGCGCGCGTTGATCGCCAGCCTTGTCCTCGCCACCGGTCTTGTGGCGCTCGCACCGCTCGCGCGCGCCGGGGAGCGCATCGTAGGCTCCGGGTGGGAACTGACTGCGCCGGACGGCTACGTCGAGACGCTGAGCATGGAGGGCGGCGGCCGCTTCAATGTCACCTCGCGTTTCGGGACCCTCCCGATCAAGGGCGTTCCCGAGATCAAGGCCTACGTGGCCGGCGATTCCTCGGACCCCACGGGCGTGCTCGTGGTCTCTCGAATCGACCTCTCCAAGTCCGTCACCACGGCGCAGGGCTTGGGTGTGGACGAAGCGGAGGCGATGCGAGCTCAGTTCCCCGCAAGCTTCACTGTCTCCGCGACTCGAGTCGGCGCTTACGAGGCGGTTGAGGCCAGCTTTCCGCTCGACGGCATTGACGACGGAAACATGTCCCGAACGCTGGTGATCGCCTGTGGCGACTACGTCGTGGCGGTGATGCTCATCACGCGCGAGGAACTTCCGGGCGCCGCGGAGTCGACTTGGGCTTCGGTCAAGTCATCGATCAAGATCGATCCCCCGATGAACAAGTGGCTCCTCTTCGGACTGATAGGTCTCGGTGCGTTGGGCGCCATGTGGCTACTCGGCCGCGTGGGAACCAGACAGGCGCGTGAGATCCCTGAGCACGCGGGCCGCTGGCACCGCTTCGAGGAGGGACCAGCGTCCTCGCGTGGGGTGGGCGTCGGCGCCGCACCGATCAAGACGGGCGTTCGCCCGCAGGTCCTGCCGTCGAGCCGTGCTCGCTTTGAAGATGGTCCGCCCGGCCAGGGGGCCAGTGGTCGGCCGCGGCGCCCTGAAGCAGCGCCTGCACGCCCGGCAAGTTCCTCGGCAGCAGCGCCTACACCCCACGATGCGCCGACTGCGCGTGCGGGCCTGCGAACGACTCGGCCGGCCTCGGGCCAGTGGGGCAAGTAGACCCATGCGCTCACAGACCGTCGCACCGTCAACGCGAATCCGCGCGCTGCCCTACTTCCTCGCTGGCGTAGCGCTACTGGCACTCGGGCATGGTGCCATGTACCTGTTCCTCGCTGGCGATGCGCGCGCTGAGTTGGCCGCGCTCCGCGCGGCACACCCAACTTCCAATCTGGAGTCTGCTCCGGAAGCGCCCCCGTCCCCCCAGGCGGGCGCTCCGGAGTACTCCACATGGCTGCGCTCCTATGAACTCTGGCACGCCTCAAAGTCGTTCGCCGTGAACGTCCGCCAGGAAGGCTTGGTCTCCATCGCCATGCTCCTGTCGCTGCTTGTCGGTTCCGGCCTGCTGGCTAACGCGCTGCTCATGCGGCCGAGTGCGCAGCGCCCGGCGAGCAGGCGTCGCGCCATGCCGCTCGGAACCCATCGAAGCGCCCCGCCGCTCCGCGCAGTCCCCCGGGCGCAGCCTGTTTCTGAGCGGCTCAAGCTGCGCAAGAGCGCGTAGTCCAAGCGGCCCTCCGGGGCCTCGCACGACGACCCGGTCCACGGCGACCGCCACCGGGCTCAGCCCCGGAATCGACACCTCCGCGGCGGACCGCGGCAGCCGTCAAGACGCGTCCGCGGACCGAGGCTGGGGTAGCCTCTCGACAGGAGGACCCATGGGCACCGCCATCAAGATCATCGTCGGAGTCGCGATCGCGCTGGTCGCAGGCTGCGCCGCCTGTCTCTTCTTCGTGCACAAGGCAGGCAGCGACGTCCAGCGGGAATTCTACTCCGCCGTCGCGACCGGGGATGTGAGCCAGGTGAAGGCACTCTGCCACCCGGAACTCGCGGCGCAACTCGACGATCCCATCCTGGGCGCGTGGATGAAGGCGCTGAACGACCGCCTCGGTCCCTACACGGGTATGTCCACCAGCAACTTCAACTTGTCCATCAACCACGGGTCGGCGGGCAAGGAGGTCAAGAGCGAGGGCATCGCGGAGTTCGAGAAGGGGACAGCAGACAGCAAGTTGAAGTTCCTCGACGACCGCATCACCGCGTTCAGCGTGGAGTCTGACCTACTCAAGGAGTGGCTCACCGCAATGGACGACGCGACGTTCTACGACGCCCGCGCACGTGCGTTTCTTGCCGCCGTGGAGGCAGACGACTCGGATGGCGCCTGGGCGATGATGCACGAGAGTCTGCAGCACGACATCAGCGCGGAGCGCTGGCCAACGATCCTCGAACAGATCAAATCGGGCGTCGCGGGCGCAGACCTCACGCTCAGCAAGCCAAACTTCACGGCCGGCCCTCCTCAGCGCCTCACCCTCACGTACCAGGCGGGCGAGAGGGAGATCAGCCTCACGTTCACGGCCAGTGGCATGCGTATGCACTTGACCGCGATCAACATGCCGGGCCGTTAGAACCGGCCACACGGTGCCGCGTAGGCATTCGCGGTCGACCACCGCAGGGGAGCCGAGAGCGCAGCGTCGCGACGAAGGCCCGCCCTGGGCCGGACCATAGCTGCAACGAACATCGTGCGCTCGCCGAGGAAAACCTGGGCGCCAAAGTGGTACCCGCTCTTGGATTTGAACCAAGGACCTACGGATTAAGAATCCGTTGCTCTAACCAACTGAGCTAAGCGGGCACGCTGTGGGCGAACAAGAGGGTACGGAGTTGAACTCCACGAACAAGGGATTGCAGGGCCGACGCCCCCCACGCAGAACGGTAGTCAGAGAGCGCTTGCGCTCCGTCACGGAAAATCGACGGAGCCGACCCCACGAGATGGACCCGCACGTGCCCGCCCCAGACGCCTCGTCTCGGCCTGCCATCTGGCACGCGGCACAACGGTGACCGCCAGCGGCAGCGTGCCCTCGACTGCACCCACTCGAACCGCTGGTGAGGCACAACTGGCCCTAGCGACCGGAACCCTTTGACTCAGGCTCCGGGAATCCGCTGCCGCCCTCAGCCGGAGGCGGCGCCTCGGCGGGCGCGTCACCCGGTGGCGGAGCGGGGGGCGCGGGCTGGCCAGCGCTGCCGCCTGACCCGGGTCGTGGCAGCGCGCTAGGCTTGCCCGCGAACTCGGGACATCCGGCGTCAATCCAGTCCGCAAGGGAGCGAATCATCTCCGGGGAAAGAGGCTCCGCGTCCTTCGGCATGGGCGCGATGTCCACCACGGTGGTCGACCCATCCGCTTGGTGCGCTACGAGGCCGCGGCCATCCCGGAAAGCCTTCAGCATGTTGCTTGCTGCGCTGTCGTACGGGACAAGCATCCGAATCATCCATGGCTCGCCATGCCGCAACGGGAACTCGCACGCGATGAAGCCGGCGTAGTCCAAGTCCTTCCAGTAGTTCCCATGCGGTGCATTGGGAGCCTTCTGCCGGAGGTCGCGGAACAACTTCACGACGTCGTCAAACCCCAAGGCGCTTGTGCGCTTGGGCGGCTCAGAGGAGCCCGCATCCTTCGCCGGCTCACTCTTCGCGGGCGCGTCCTTGACCGGCACGTCCTTGCCCGCGGGCGCACCTGCGCCGGCCTTCCGCTCGAAGAACGGCGCGCCGCCGGCATCGTGAGGACAGCCTGCATTGATCCACGCGACAATGCGTGCGATGTCAGCCTCGGGCATCGCGGCGCCACCCTTGGGCATGCGCTTGATGGTCGTCCGGTGCTCTTTGCCCTGGGCGTCGCGGTAACTGATTCCAGCACCGTCGCGCAGCGCCCTTACGAGATTGGATCCTTCCCCATCCCAAGGCGAGATCAGGACGATGATCGACTCGATCTCATCCCATCCAAGTGCGAACTCAAAGCGACAGAACTCCTCGTGAGAGAGTTCCCAGAAGCGCTCGTGAGGGGCGTCGCCAGCATCTCGACCAAGTGCCGCGAACATGGCCTGCACGTCCGCGTACCCAACGGGAGCGCCGGCGTCAGCGGATTTCTTCGGGACGTCGGCGCCCTTCGAATCCGCGCCCTTCGGCTCCGTGTCCTTGGAGCCGCTGCCGGCGGAAGGCGCCGCGCCCGCGACCTCCGGACAGCCCCCATCAATCCACGCCGAGATGATGGCAACTTTCGCCGGATCCAAAGCCGCCCCACCCTTGGGCATCCGCTGGATGTCACGCGACTCATAGGTCCCATCGGCCAACTTGACCTTCAGACCCTTGCCATCGATTAGGGCTCGGACCAGATTCGACTCCGCGCTGTTACCGACATCGATGAGCTTGATGGTCTCGTCGGTGTTGTCCCAGCTGAAGGGGAACTCCAGGGCGACGAACTCCGCATACGGAAGCTCCCAGAACTTCTCGTGGCCCGCATCGCCCGGATCCCGATTGAGCCCCGCGAGAATCGCCTGGATGTCGGCGTAACCAACGCTGGCTCCGGCGCCTGCGCCGGGAATGACGACCGGATCACCGGTACCCACGTCGTTGCCGCTACCCGGCGCGAGCTCAGGGTCGCACTCCTCGACGTCGCAGCCGACCCGCATGCGGATTGAGGCGAAGTCAAACAGGAGCGCCCACTGCTCCCCCTCTACGCCGTCCGGTCCAGCATCGGTGCGTACCTTCCGGTAGACGCGAATGAAGCGTCCGGTGTCGGACTCGTCCTGACCGTCGGCCGTGCGGGTGCTCAGGAAGATGCGACCCATGGCGAACACGTAGGCGCCGACCTCATCGACGGCCTCAGGCTCGTAGTCGTAGCGGACATCCGTGAGCTGAAAATCAACGACCTTGCCGGCGCCCAGGGCCTCGAAATACCCGCGCCACTCATCGAGGACGGCCTCGCGACCAACCGCCCAGCGCGGGCCATCGATGCGGTACAACTGCGGCCGCGCGCGCTCAGGCCAACAGCAGAACGACATGGCGTCCACATCCTTGGCCACCATGGCGGCGAGGATGTCCTGCTCGAGTTTCTCGACACCCGCGGGCGGCCGCCGGTACTTAGGCTCGATCTGCGACGCATCGTGTCCCCAGGACGTACGCACGAAATTCACGACGGCGACGAGTTCCTCATTCGTAAGCCGCGGACCCCACGGCGGCATCTGCACGCCTCCGGTGGAGTTCGTACCCGTCACAACCTTGAAGAGCAACTTGTACGGTGTCTCATCCAGGGCAAGCCGCGGGGTGTCCCGCAACTTCTTCACGACGTAGTTGTCGCTCGTGTTGGCCATCAGCAGGCCGCGACCGTCCTCGCCGTGACACCGGGCACAGGTGTCCATGTAGAGCTGCTCACCGAACTCGCGTCCGACATCAAAGGTCGTGGCGGTGGCGGCGCGCGGAGGCTGCACCGGGTTGACCAGATAGAACAGCGTCCAGACGAGGATCCCGAGGAACAGCACCCAGGCCCACGTCGGGACGGGCTGGGGGGTCTCCGCACGCCGCGGCTCGAAGTCGACTTCGGTGTTGCCTGCATAGGCGTTGACGATCAGTTCGACCTGACCACCGATCGTCTGATTGGGCTCGAGACCCGAGACCGTGACGGCCACGCCGTTGCGGACCCGGAACGGAATCTCTTTGATGGTGGGCGGCGCGAGGCCGTTGGAGGCCTCCACGCGCAACACGTGAGCGCCGTCCGCAAGCGGCAGGGTGCTGAGGGGGAACCGTAGCGGGGGATAGTCGACCTTGAACGGCTCCTTCTGCTCGTCCAGGTAGATCTTGATGGGCTCCTTGGCTTCGTTCACGACGTCGCCCTCTCAGCAGGCGTGCCCTGCCCATCCGCAGCAACGGTGCGGGCCTGCAACATCTCATCGTAGAGGATGCTGCGCTTGATGTGGCACGGGTCCTCTTCACCCGGCCGGACCGTGTAGAGCACGGCCTTCCAGACGGACCACGCGGCGAGGAGTCCAGCCACGACGATCGCTACCCACTCCACGGGGCCAAAGTCCGCCCATGTCGGGTGCTTGTGTCCGGCGGCGAGCAGCAACTGCATCATCGCCCAAGCCCCTCGACTTCGAGGAACTCGCGATTGAGCGAGAGGATGTACTCGACGAGCGCAACCGCGTCCGGCGTAGCCCAGAGGCGATCGCCCTGCACACCGAGCCCTGCGATGACGATCACTTCCTCGTGATACGCGCTGGTGTCCCCACTCGGCTCCTTGCTGGTGAACAAGAACCGATGCGGCGGCATGACCGAGCCAGGCGATACGGACTTCGGATCATAGAGATGCCAGTAGTGCCACTGGGACTCCGGGAGCCGGCGACCCGTCGATGACAGGTCCGGTCCGATGCGCTGGGTGCCCATGAATACCGGGTCCTGCCAAGCGTACTCCTCAGCCCGGGTGGCGACCTCGCGCCCGAACCGGGCGTCGGCTTCGAGCACCGGCACAACCACGCGATCGTCGACCGCATACGCTCTCCGAGCGTCGCCGCGGATCTGCTGCGTGTGGCATGTCACGCAGTTAAACGACTTGTAGACTTCCCGGCCTCGCGCCACGAGCTCGCCATGGTCGGGCCGAGGCAGCGCCTCCATGGCCGTCTGTTCGACCATGGCCGGCCATACGGCGCAGAGATAGACGAGGATCAGGTAGGTCCCGGCGGACAACGCCAGCAGGAGCCGGTGGCTGGTATGGATGTTGATCGCCATGGGGCCCTAGCTCTTCCCACCAGAGTAGGCCATGGTGAACGCGCCAGGTCGCATCCTCCAGAGCGCCACAAAGAAGAAGATGTGCGCCACGAACATGAGCAGCCCACCCACCGCACGCCAAACCATATAGGGCGCGACAACGCGCACTGACTCCATGCCGGGCTCACCCGCCACCCAAGCGTTGCCCTGTAGGTGTCCACCGACGGAGAGACCGATGACGTAGACGGCGATACCGCCCAGGGCGAGCCAGAAGTGCACGGCGACCACGAGGATCGGCGGCTCGCGGCCCGTCATGCGCGGCACAAGCCCGTAGATGCATCCCCAGATGAGGAACGTCACGAACACGTACATGGCGAAGTGCGCATGCCCAACCGTGTAGTGCGTGAAGTGCAGGATCTCCTGGACGAACCGCAGCGACTCCGCGGTCCCCTGGAGCGAGGCCAGTCCGTAGCCGACCACGCCAACGAAGAGGAACGGCAGCGAGTAGCTGTGCGAGATAGCCAGCCGCTCACCTTTCATGGTCATCAGGAAGTTGCCGGTGCTGGCCCACACGGGCACGATCATTGCCACGGAGCAAATCACGGCGGTGGTCTGCAGGGCCATGGGTAGAGGCGTGAAGATGTAGTGATGGGTGCCGATGACGGTATAGAACACCATGTGGGTGAAGAAGCCCAGCACGCCGAGCGCGTACGAATAGATCGGCTTGTTCAGCAACTTGGGCAGCGCGTAGTAGGTCATGCCCACCGCGAGGGGCGTGAACCACATGCCGACGGCGTTGTGAATGTAGAAGCCGTCGATGATGCGGTCGGGAATGCCCGCCTTCCAGATCGTCTGGTAGCCCATGAGGACGACGATGGCGATCCAGAAGCAGGCCGACATGACGAACCAGCAGGAGATGTAGATGCCCGCAACGGCGCGGCGGGCGACCATGCGATAGAACAGGACCCCGCAGATGCCCACAGCCGCGAACACAGGGGCCATGGCGTACCAGGGCCATTCGCGGTACTCGCGCCCTGCGTTGACGTCACCCATGCACATCGCGACAGCACCGACGGCGATACCCACGTTCGTCAGCGCCAAGGCGAGATTTGCGAGGAATAGTTCCGTCCGGCTCAGCGGGGCGTGCATGGGCAGGAGTGTGGACTTGGCCACGACGTAGAACGCCAACCCGATCAGCGCCATGGAGGCCCAACCGAACAGCATGGTCATCGTGTGCACTGGACGCAGGCGCCCAAAGGTCAGGAAGGCGTGATCGGCGAGGATCTCGACATCGATCAGGCGCACGGCCTCAAGCAGCCCGACGACGCTGGCGACCAGCAGCCACAGGCCAGCACAGACCAGCCAGCGGCTGACCATCTTCGCGAACCTCGGATCCGTGCCCGCGGCGGCGACGAATACGGGAATGCCTACGGGAATCTTCACGCGCTACGGTTCCGGAGCCAGGGGGCCGGGGGAAGGTAGCAGCGGCGGCCGACGGGTACAACGTGCCGCGCGGGCCCGTCCCGGCCTCGGACGGCGGTGGGAAATTTTCCGCCATGCGGTCGCAAGACCCGGCCGCACGCCCGGGTCACGAGCCGCCGGCAGCTCCGGGCGACACCGCGTCGTCATCTGCGCGCGACTCCTCCAGGCACGATGCCGGCAGGGAGAACTCACAGCCGTAGGCGCGTGGCTTGGATTCGAACGGAACCGGCGCACCCGTCACGATGGCGTCGAGCACGGCCTGCAAGTGCTCCGCGCGCCCCTCCTCCCAGTGATCGTCGGCGGCACCGCGGTACACAAGGCGGCCCGCGCCGTCGAGCACGGCCACCTGACCCGCGAAGCGGATGCCGAGCCGGCGCAACACGAGCTGCTCGGGATCGCGCAGCACAGGGTAGAAGACGCCCATCTCCGCGGCTTTCGCGCGCACGTCCGCCAGCGAATCGGTCGGCTCCCCGGCCAGGGCGACCCAGCGCACATCCGCCCCCTCAAACCGAGCGGCCACCGCACGCAGGCGCGCCTCCATGTCGAGAATGCAGGGGCAGGGCACGCTCCACGAGTAGAGCACGGTCGCCACGCGTCCATAGGCCGCCATGAGGCTGCGCGGCTTCGGCGGCGTTTCAATATCGCGCAGCGTGAAATCGATGTCGAGGACGGCGCCCATGGCGAGCGGCTCGATGTCGATGATCGCCACTTCCGGCGGCGCGTCCGCATTGAACTGGGCCACGACGCCGTAGGCACACAGGGCCACGAAGGTGGCGGCGATCAGGACGTCTCGCAAGCGGCGCATCTGCCCAGGGTACTCTCCGCGCCGTGGACCGCGCCGATCCGCCCGCCGTTCCCCTCGCCGTCGCTCGGCGCGCCGCCACCCGGATCCTGCGGGCCCTCTCGGAGTGCCCTTTCGTGGTGCGGATGGCAGCCACCGGCGCCCTCCGCCGAATGGAGGCGCGCGTCCCAGGCATCGAGTTGCTGATCAGTACGCTGCCGGAAGACATCGACGGCGCGCAGCAAGTGTGCCGCGCCGTGGACAATCTCAAGTTCACCGAGCGCCTGCCCGCTAGGGGCCATCGGACCTGGCTCATCCAGCCGGGCATCCCCCTGGAGATCACGCTGGTTGACGAGCGCCCAGGCGCGTTCGCCGCCGCACAGGTCGAGCGCACGGCGACCCCGGCCCACCGCGCGGCCCTCAGGGCGGGCGGAGACCTGCCTCAGGACTGCCCCGACGAGGCGACCCTCTACGCCGCCCTCGGGTGGCCGGCCCTCCCGCCGGAGCTGCGAAACACGACGGTGCCCCGGCCGCCCCCGCCGCACTTGGTAGGCATGGCGGACATCCGCGGGGTGGCCGGACTGCGGGTGGCACCGGCGGGCAAGCGGTCGGCGGACGCCATGCGCCAGCGGGCGGCCGAGGAGGGCTACTTGTGGGCGCTCGTCCTACCGGGCGGCCCGCCGGCAACATCAGCACCGGCACACGAGGCGGGCGGCCCGCGCCTGTTCGTCGCTGTGGAAGCGGAGGTGCACGCCGGCGAGACCGTGCTCCCGCCCACGACCGCCGCAGCCGACCTCGTCGTGCTGCGCCCAAGCCGAAGCGCTGCGGAGACCGCTGCCGCGCTGTCGCACCCAGCGGTGAGGGTGCTGGGGCACCCGGACGAGATCCCGGGAACCGAGGTCCCCTGGTTTGATCGCCGCCACGTCAGTTCCGCAGGCTGGCAACTCGTGCTGGAGGCGGCGGGCCGTGCGGGGGTCGCCTTGGCCTGGAGCGGCGCACCCCACGCGGCCTGGCTACCGGACGACGTACACACCCTCGCACGCCAATCCGGCGTGCGGGTCCTCCCCACGGCAGACGCGGACGACATGAGCGACATCGACAACATGCACTGCGCGATTGGCGCACTGCGCGGCGGCGGCTGGGCGCGCGAGGACGTGCTGGGCACGCTCGATGCCGACGGCTTCGCCCGCTGGCTCGACCAAGGCAAGCGTACGTGACGGCGCGACCTCGCAAGGCTGCGCCCCGCACGCCGGCGCGTGGGTACGTGCCCACCCGACCCGACCGCAAGGAGACGCTCCGCGCCGCGCGCATCGTCGCGCGGCTGCAGCGCACCTACCCCGAGGTGGAATGCGCGCTGAACCACCGCGACGCCTTCGAGCTCACCGCGGCCACGATCCTCAGTGCGCAGTGCACGGACGAACGCGTCAACCTCGTAACGCCTGAGCTGTTTCGCCGCTGGCCCACGCCGGCGCTGCTCGCCGACGCACCGCTCGATGCCATCGAGGACGTCGTGCGCAGTACGGGCTTCTTTCGCAACAAGGCGAAGAGCCTGCAGGGCATGGCGCGCCGCGTGCGCGACCACTACGGCGGCGAGATCCCGTCGGCCATGGAAGATCTCCTCACACTGCCGGGCGTCGCTCGCAAGACCGCCAACGTCGTCCGCGGCGTCATCTGGGGTCTGGCCGACGGCGTGGTCGTCGACACGCACGTGAAACGAATCTCGACGTTGCTCGGGTGGACCGATCGCAGCGACCCCGTCCACATCGAGCGAGATCTGGCTGCGCTGCACCCTCAGGAAGTGTGGATCGAGTTGTCCCACATGCTGATCCACCACGGACGCCGTATCTGCATCGCCCGCCGGCCGCGCTGCGACGAGTGCCCGCTCGCGACCGACTGCCCCTCCGCGGCGGACGGCCCCGCCTAAGGCGGCCGCCGTGTCGCGCGGCCTGTGCGCGCTACTTGGGTGGCTTGGG
>JAQBWE010000092.1 GCA_027625315.1 Planctomycetota bacterium | reverse complement strand
AGCCGCCGCTCGGCGTGGTCGAGGGTCAGGCGCATGCGCTCCAGATGGCGCTCGATCCGGCCCTCGCGCGTGTACGGCTGGCGCGCCGCCTCGGAATCCGGCCCCGGCGCTGGCTCTGGCTCGGACGTGGACGTGGGGGCGGGAGCCTCGGCGGGCTTGTGCTGCCAACAGAGGGTCACCGCCGCAGCCAGCAGGCCGCAGATCGCCAGCCCGAGCAGATGGGCGCGGCGGGTCATCGCGTCGCGCCCAGGGCGGGAGCGGGGGGCAGGAGCGGGGGCGCCGCTCGGAAGAGCGCGAGTACGGACTCACGCGGCAGCGTGCGCCCGAGCTCCGCTTGGAACCGACCGTGTTGCTGGACCGCGATCGTGCGGTAGCGGAACCGCTCCGCCGGTCCCGCCCCTTCGTCAAGCGCCCGGACCGCTGCTTCCAAGTTCTCACGAAGCGCGTGCAGGTGGGCGTGCAACGCGGGCAGCACGACGTCCTGCGTGGACAGCTCAAGCGCAAGTCCGGCCCGCTCCACGATGGCCTGCAGCGCGTTCGCATCGTACGCGTCAGAGGCGTACACCGCGGAGCCTGCGAGTAGCTGCACGAGTTCAGTGCGCTCTTCAGTTGCCGGTTCCGAAGCTGGTGCCGGCCCTAGCGGGCACGTCGTCGACTGGACGTCGTGCACAAGCAGGTGATAGCCCGCGACCACGATCAGTGCGATCACGAGTTGCGAGAGGATCGTCGGAAAGCGGGGCATGCGAGCAGTGTAGCCGGGTCGCGCGAGGCGCCGATTAGCAGCTCTCGTACTTCCAGTTGCGCCGCTTCCCCTCAGCCAACCACTCGAGGGTCGTCGCAAGTCGCTTGGCGCGCGTCGCGGCCTGCTTGGCGCCCGTGATCCACACGATGTAGTCGCGCTTGGCACCCGGCGGGAATGAAGCAAAGGTCGTCTTGGCGCGCGGGCTCTTCGCAAGCGCGGCGGCGAGGTCCGCTGGCGTCTTGGGTGCCGGGCGCCGTGGCTTGGCCAGCTTCTTAGGATCCTTGGCTCGAGCCGCGTTCAGAGCCGCGGCCCGGCGGATGTAGTCCACGAGCACCGCCTGGGTGGGCAGGTCCTTGAGGCACGTAAGCCTGAGTCCGGCCATCTCAGTGCTGCCCACGCGCGCGAACAACTCCTGGGGGTCCTCGAGCTCCTTGCCCCGCCAAAGCCCCATGGAGACATGGGCCTTGAAGGCGCTCATGCCGCCCAGGATGCCGTCGGCCTCGAAGGCGGGGGCGCCCCACTTGATGGTCTCTTGCAGGCGCGGGCAGCCACGATGAAACGCCTTGCGCAGGCGCTCCAGAATGGGGCGGGCGAAGGGCGCGGAGGCCGCCAAATAGGCGTCTACCCGCGGATCTGTGGTGGGCATGGGACCTCCCGCCGCTGAGATAAGGGCTGAAGACCCGAAACATACCCCGCCGGCTCGGCGTCTCAAGGAGCGGTGCCGCGCGCCGAGCCCGGGGGTGGCCGCGCTGGTATCCTCTCCGTACGGCGTCGATTCGACGCCGAACCTGTTCCGCCCCCGTCCTCTGGAGATTCCATCCGATGCGTTTCCGTACATTGTTCGCCTCTCTCGCTCTGCTGGCCGCCTTCGGCCTCGTCGCCACAGGCCTGACCTGGGCCGGCGAAGAGGTCCCCGCTGACGCGCCCGCCGCGAAGGTGGAAGCGAAGACCGAAGCCAAGACCGAGGTGGAGTCCGCGACCGCCACGCCGTCGCCCGTCCACACCCTCATGAAGTGGGTTGCTGGCCAGATTGCTCCCGACGCCGAGTGCGGCTGTCCCTCGACCGCCGAGGGCGAGAAGGCCTGGCGCGTTTGGTTCGCTGACGAGAAGGCACCGCTGGCTGAGCTCCGCGCCGCCATGCTGAAGGACGGCTGGAACGCCGACGGCACCATCACCTTCTTCAAGGCGATGTCCGCTAAGAAGAACTGCGGCGAGGGCGAGTGCCCCGAGGGTCAGTGCCCTGAGAGCAAGGCCTGCGGCGACAAGTCAGGTGCTGCGGCCGCGACTGGTGATGCCGGCGCGACGGGTGACGCCAAGGCTGGCGGCTGCTGCAAGTCCAAGGGCGAGTGCGACAAGTGCCCGAACGCCAAGGCCAAGGCCGACGGCGCGGCCGCTCCGACCGGCGACGCCGGCACGACGGGCGATGCCAAGGCTGGCGGTTGCTGCAAGTCCAAGGGCGAGTGCGAGAAGTGCCCGAACGCCAAGGCCAAGGCCGCCGGCGCAGCCGCTCCGACCGGTGATGCCGGTACGACGGGCGACGCCAAGGCTGGCGGTTGCTGCAAGTCGAAGGCCAAGGGCGAGTGCGACAAGTGCCCGGACGCCAAGGCCAAGGCCGACGGCGCGGCCGCTCCGACCGGCGATGCCGGCACGACGGGCGACGCCAAGGACGCGGGCTGCAGCAAGTGCCCTTGCACCGGCAAGGACATGAAGGACTGCGGCGGCTGTGAGAAGAGCGCCTGCCCCTGCGGCAAGAAGGACGCGCCTGCGGCCCCCAAGGGTTCGTAGTTCGTCACGACTCTCTGGCGGCGAGCCGCGTGCGTGTGCACGCGGCTCGCTGCATTTTTGGCGTTCGAGCGCGCGGGACTGCCTGGGATGCGGCATTGCCCTGGGTCGTGTGCCCGACGCCCCGGTAGGGTAGGGTGCCGCTCACGGCACCTCGGGAGGCTCCGTCATGCTCGAACTGTTGGAACTCTGGCTGCCGATTCTGCTATCCGCCGTCGGCGTGTTCATCGTCAGCTCGATCATTCACATGGCCACGCCCATGCACAAAGGCGACTACGGCAAGATGGCGGGTGAGGACGCCGTGATGGAGACCATGCGCGCGCATGGCGTGAACCCCGGGCACTACATGTTCCCCGGGTGTGACTCCATGAAGGCGATGGGAACGCCGGAGATGATCGAGCGCTACAAGCGTGGACCCGTCGGCACGATGGTCGTGATCCCCACGGGGGTGCCCACCATCGGCAAGAGCCTGATCCAGTGGTTCGTGTTCTCCGTGATCGTGTCGATCTTCACGGCGTACGTGTGCACCTTCGCACTCAAAGACGGCGCGCAGTACATGGACGTGTTCCGCCTAAGCGGCACGGTCGCGTTCATGGGCTACGGCCTGGCGACCATCTGCGACTCGATCTGGAAGGGTGTCTCCTGGCTCATCACCCTCAAGTTCCAGATCGACTCGCTGCTGTACGCTCTGATGACCGCGGGCGTGTTCGCCTGGCTGGTCGTCTAGCGCGGTCCCGCGTCGAGTGAGCCGCGCGATGCCGCATGAGATCAGCCATGACGCCGAGAATCGCCGCTTCGCGCTTGAGACGAGCGTCGGCGAGGCGTATCTCGTCTACCGAATGAAGGGCCCGCAGACCATGGATGCCACCAGCACCTACACGCCGCCCGCCGCGCGCGGCGAAGGCGCGGCCGGTCGGCTTGTCGAGGCCGCGCTCGACCACGCCCGCGCCCAAGGCTGGCGCGTCGTGCCCTCATGCTGGTACGTGGACGGCTGGATCAGCCGCCACCCCGCCTACGAAGACCTGCGCGCGTAGCCGCCACCATGACGCTCGCCGTCCTCCTCGCCGATCTGCCTGTGGAGTCGCCCCTGAGCGAGGGTCTCGGAGGTGCCTGGCTGGCGTCCGGCGTGGCCGGCGTGTTGATCGCGGGGTTCCTGCTCTGGCGGCGTTCCCGCCGCGCCCCTGGGACCGGCGACCGCCTTGGCCCGTACACGCTCGAAGCCAAGATCGGCGAAGGCGGCATGGGCGAGGTCTACCGAGGTCATCACGCCTTGCTCAGGCGACCGACGGCCATCAAGACCTTGCGACTCGAGGTCAGCGATGAAGAGGCCATCCAGCGCTTCGAGCAAGAGGTGCAGCTGACTGGCCAACTGCGGCACCCCAACACGGTGGCCGTCTACGACTACGGCCGGGCGCCCGGCAACCGGTTCTACTACGCGATGGAGTACCTGACGGGGGCGCCGATCGACGCGATCGTCGGAAAGACGGGCGCGTTTGGCGAGGGCCGCACGATCCACGTGCTGCGGCAACTCTGCGGCTCGCTGAGCGAGGCGCACTCCATCCGACTCATCCACCGCGATGTGAAACCAAGCAACCTGATTCTGTGCGTTCGCGGCGGCGTCTACGACTGGCTCAAGGTCGTGGATTTCGGGCTCGTCAAGGACGTGGGCAACGATCTCGATGCGCTCTCACACGCGTCAGGCCACATCTCAGGCACGCCGCTCTACATGGCACCTGAGGCGCTGATCCCCCAGTTTCGGCACGACGGCCGCCAGGACATCTACGCGATTGGGGCGGTGGGCTACTTCCTGCTCACGGGCGAGAACGTGTTCGACGGACCGGACCCCGTGTCGATCATGCGCAGTCACATCAAGGACGTGCCCGAGCCGCCGTCGGTCCGCGCGGGTCGCCCGATCGCCGGCGATCTTGAGGCGCTGATCCTGCGCTGCTTGGCGAAGAAGCCTGAGGACCGCCCGTCAACGGCCGCCGCGCTCGCACGCGAGCTCGAAGGCTGCGCGGCGGCCGGGGCGTGGCGTCCCGCCGACGCGCAAGGTTGGTGGATTCTGAACGAGGCCCAGCTCGACCTGCCGGAGCCCCTCCAGCACGCTGAGGCGACCTCCGGCTTCTTCCTCAAGAGCTAGCGCAGCAGCCCTACGCGGTCCGGATGCAGACAACTGCCTAGATCCCGCAGCGCGCTGATGCACACGCGGTCGAGGATGAACTCGCACGCGCCGACGAGCACGCGCACCCGGGCCAGGGGCCGGCGCGGCCTTCTGCGTCAGAGGCGGACGCGCGGGATCCAGACAGGGTCGGGGTAGCATCCGGGCCGGCGGGGGCCCAACAGGACCATCCGCAACGGAGTGACGCCGACGCATGGAGCACCGCCAACTCATCATGAGCCCCGAGCGGCTCCAGGTGATGATCGACCTGCTGCCCGCAGTCGAGGCCCTGCTGCCGCACCTCAAGACCGTTGAGGAGTCCTGGCAGCCCTCCGACCTGCTCCCTGACTTCAGTGGCGAAGCGTGGCGTGAGGACTTGGACGCGCTGCGGGCCGAGTCGGTGGATCTAACCGACGAGATGCTCGTCGTGCTGGTCGGCAACGTCGTGACGGAGGAGGCGCTGCCGTCTTACCAGACGGCGCTGAACCGCTTCGGGGGCATGACGGATCGCACGGGCACGGAGAGTCATGGCTGGGCGCAGTGGAGCCGAGGCTGGACCGCGGAGGAGAAGCGGCACGGCGACGTGACGCGCGCCTACCTCTATCTCACCGGCCGGGTCGACATGCGGTCCGTCGAGCAGACGATCCAGTACCTCATTCGCAACGGCTTCGATACGCGCGCAGAGGGTGATCCGTTCCGCGGGCTGGCGTACGTCTCCGTGCAGGAGCACGCGACCAAAACGTCGTGGCGCCAGCTGGGCAACGTCGTGCGCAAGACCGGCGCCACGCAGCTGCACAAGATGTGTGGCCTGATTGCCGCCGACGAAGCCCGCCACGAGCGGGTGTACCGCGCCATGATGAAGGGCGTGCTCGACCGTGATCCCGGCGGCGCGCTCGAGGCGCTGCGAGACTCGCTTGGTCGCATCGTCATGCCGGCAAGCCGCATGAGTGACGGCACGCGCGAGCGCATTTTCCAGCGCTTCTCCGATGTGGGCAGCCGCATCGGCGTCTACACGCTGCGCGACTACGCCGACAACGTCGAGGGCTTCATCCAAGAACTCGAGCTTGAGAAGATCGAGAACCTCGACGGAGCCTCAGAGAAGCGCCGCGATGAGATCTGCGCCATGCCGGCGCGCTACCGACGGCAGGCCGAGGTGCTCGACAAGCAACGGCAGCGCCCGATCCCGTTCCGCTGGCTGCGCGACCGCGTGGTGTAGGCCGCCGCTCCGTCGTTAGAGATCGAGTGCATCCGTGAGGAAGCGCCCGATGAGGTCCAGCTCCTCCGCGCACACCTCGTGGTCCATGGGGAAGGCCTTCCAGCCCAGCACGTAGTCGTGCTCGACGAGGAACTCGCGGGCCGCTTCGCCGCGTTTCAGCGGCACCATGGAGTCGTGTGTTCCGTGGCACTGCAGGATCGGAATCGTTGCGTTGGCCTCCTGCCGCTGCGCGCGCACCCGATCCGGATCGACGACATACGTGCTGAGCAACACCAGGGCCGCCAGCGGCTCCGGATGGGTCAGGGCCAGCTCCAGGGCGACGGCGCCCCCTTGGGAGAAGCCGGCGACCACGATGCGCCGCGGATCGATGCCGGCGGCAACCTCAGCGACGAGCAGCGCGCGCACGCGCTCGACCGAACGCGCGAGGCCCTCCGCGTCATTGCGGTCGCGTGCCTCCAGTTCCATGCTGCGGATGTCGTACCAGGCCGGCATCACGAAGCCGCCGTTGACCGTGATGGGGATGGCTTCAGCCGTGGGAAACACGAAGCGGACGCCGTGCCCGTCGGGCAGCCTGAGGTGGGGGATGGCCGGCACGAAGTCATTCCCATCCGCGCCCAGGCCGTGCAGCCAGAGCACGGTGGCGTCGTGCGTGCCCGGCGCGTCGAGAACCACGAGATCCAGCGGCTTCATGCGGGCAGCGTAGCCGCGGGCAGGCACCCGCGCGCGTGCGGCGCGGGCGTGCGGCCGGGATCAGGCGGCCGGGCGCTCCATCGTCCGGGCGAGACGGAGCATCAGTACCGCCGCGATGATCTCGAGCGCCACGACGCCGAGGAACACGGGGGCTGAGCCTGCGAGCCCATACACGGCCGTACCGGCGGTCATGCCCACGATCGCGCGTAGCGCCACGGCCCCGATGTGCGCGTTCAAGTACGGCACCGGATCCCGACCGCGCGCGAGGGTGATCGGCCCCAGGTTCCAGGTGATACCCACGCAGGCCATCGCGGCGCCGTAGATCGCGAACCCGGCGAACAGCCCAACGCGGTTGGGTAGCAGCCAGAGCAGCAGGGGAAACAAGCCAAGCACGAGGAAGCCCAACGCGGCGAGGCGGAGGATGCCGATCCGATCACCCAGACGCCCCGCAAACGGGCTCGTCACCATGACGGCGAGCCAGAAGATCGCGCCGCGCGCGAGGCCGATCTCGGCGTAGTCCACGCCCACCTCGTCTACGAGATAGATGGGCAGCACCGGCTGGAGCGCGAGGAAGCCCAAGCCGTAGACCATGAAACAGCCTTCGAAGGCCAGGAAGCGCTTGTCGCGTAGCAGCGTGCGCCACGCCGAGCCGTGCGTCTCAAGATCGGCCGGCGCGGCCAGCGGCCGCCGGCGTCGCAGTAGACCCCACTGGTGATACGCGTACACGGCGGCGGCACCGGCGACCGCGTAGCCAAAGATCCAGGCCGACGGATCGTGATCGAGCCACAGGCCGAGCGGCACGCTGATGACCAGAATGGCCAGGCCGTTGACGGCGGCCGAGCGCCCGAACGAACGGCCGCGGCGCGCCTCGCTGTAGTTGCGCGCCACGATCGTGTTCTGAACGGGAACCAGCAGGATGTGGGCCACACCCACGACGACCGCCAGGGCCACGAACGTTCCAGCCCCGAACCACGCACCGAGAAGCAGCGGCACGAACAGGAGTGTGTGCACGCCGATCCCGAGTGTGCGAAACGGATAGCGTCCGACGAAGGTCCGGCTGCTCGCGGGGTTCCAGAACACGGCGGTCAACTGCGTGATCGCCGGGATCAGCAGGAGGGCGAGAATGTCCCACTGGCTGGCACCGAAGTGCTTGCGCGCCACGTACTCGTTGAACAGCAGCACGCCCGCGACCATGCCTTGGCCAGCGACGGCCCGCAGGTGGAAGTGCGCCGTGTAACGCTCGTACATGGTGCGTTCGGCGCTCCGGCCCCGTGGGGCTCAGACGCGCTCCGTTCCGTGGAGCCTACGTGTTGAGGATGTGGATGGCCTTCTTGTGGACGGCCTCGGCGGCCTCCATGAGTGACTCAGGCCACGTCGGGTGGGCGTGTACGGTGAGGGCGATGTCCTCGGTCGTGGCACCCATCTCGATTGCCAGGGAAGCCTCCGCGATCAGGTCGCTGGCTTGGTAGCCGACGGCGCCGACCCCGAGAACCTCATCGGTCACCGGATCAGAGATCATCTTGACCATGCCCTCGGTGGCCCCGACCGACATGGCGCGGCCGAGCGCCGTGAACGGGAACTTGCCGACCTTGACAGCGCGGCCCGCGGCCTTCGCCTCGTGCTCCTGCAGGCCGACGACGGCAACTTCCGGGTACGTGAAGATCGCCGCGGGCATTGCGCGCACGTCGTAGATGCTGCTCGTCTGGCCGCTCGCATGCTCGGCGGCCACAATGCCCTCTTTGCTCGCCTTGTGGGCCAGCCAGGGCAGGCCGGCGACGTCGCCGATGGCATAGATGTGGGGGAGGTTGGTCTGGCGCGACGGGCCCACGGTGAAGTGGCCGGTCTTATCGATCGTGAGACCGATCTTGGCCGCGCCCACGCGGTCGGAGTTGGGTTTGAATCCGATCGCACACAGCACGACCTCGGACTCAATCTCGAGCTCCTTGCCCTTCTTGTCCTTGGCCGTCAGAACCTGCTTGCCCTTGACGGTCTTCACGCCGGTGGCGCCGGTCTCCTTGTGAACGACGCCGCCGAGCTTCTTGATCTCGCGCTCAACGACCTTCACGAGCTCAGGATCCGTGCCCGGGAGCAGCGCGTCGGTCAACTCCACGACGGTCAGCTTGGAACCCAGGCGCTGAAACACGGTGCCAAGTTCGAGGCCGATCACCCCGCCGCCCACGACCGTCATGGTCTCGGGCACCCAGTCGATGTCGAGCGCCTCGCGGTAAGTCATCACGCGGGGACCGATCGGCAGGAACGGCAGCGTCGCAGCGCGAGCACCCGTCGCGATGATGCACTTGTCGAACTCAACCGTGCTCGTCGAGCCTTCGGAGGTGACGGTGACCGAGTTCTTGGTCGCAAACTCCGCGTGCCCGTGAATCGTCGTGACGCCGTTCTTGCTGAGCAGGAACCCGACGCCGGTCGTGAGGCGGTTGACGATGCCCGACTTCCACTCTTGGAGCTTCTTGCCGTCCACGGCGACAGGTCCGACGGTCAGGCCCATGGTGTCCGCGTGGCGGATCTTCTCCACCAGGCCCGACGCGTAGATGAGGCTCTTGGAAGGGATGCAGCCGACGTTGAGACACACGCCGCCGATCTTGTCTTCCTCGATGATCGCGGTCTTCAGTCCAAGCTGGCCCGCGCGGATCGCGGCGACGTAGCCGCCGGGGCCGGAGCCAATCACGACGAGGTCGTAGCGTTCGTTGGCCATGGTCAAACCACTTCCTCGCCTGCAAGGCGATCCGCTTGATCTTGGAGCAGGGCAGGGGTGCCCGCCCACACGTCAGTGAACAGCGTGTCGACCGGTACGGCTGCCGCCGCCTCGACGCGCTCGATGGCTTCGCTGATCTTCAGTCCAGCCTCAGCCAGGAAGTCCTCCTGGCGCTTGTCGTCCCACTCGCCGCGCTCGACGAGCCAGCTGCGGTGACGGAGCAACGGGTCGCGTCCCTCCCAGACCTTCGCGACGTCCTCGTCGCGGTACTTGCTGGGATCGTCGGACGACGAGTGGCCGCCCAGACGGAAGGTGAGGCACTCGATGAACGTGGGGCCCTCGCCCCGCCGCGCGCGATCGGCGGCCAGCTTGGTGGCCACGTAGCACGCCAGCACGTCGTTGCCGTCTACGCGCAAGCCGGGCATGCCATACGCGGAGGCCTTGACGGCGAAGGTCTCGCTCGCGGTTTGTGCCGCGGCCGGCACGGAGATGGCCCACTGGTTGTTCTGGCACACGAACACCACGGGGGCCTTCCACACGGCGGCGAAGTTCAGGCCGGAATGGAAGTCGTTGCTGCTCGTCGCGCCGTCGCCGAGCCAGCCGCCGACGATGCGATGCGTCTCGCCTTTGATCTGCGCGGCGCGGGCCGCGCCGGCGGCGTGGCTGATCTGCGTGCCGATGGGGCTCGAGAGCGACACGTAGCGCGACGGGCCGTCGGAGTAGTGACAGGGCATCTGCCGGCCGAGCGTCGGGTCCGCGGCGTTTCCGAAGCACTGGGCGATGTAGTGGTCCAGCTTCATCCCGCGCCAGAGCGCGATCGCGCCTTCACGCAGCGCCGGGAAGAGCCAATCCTGCTCCTCGAACGCGGCGCCGGAGCCGAGCACCGCGCCCTCTTGCCCCTTGGCCGTGCCATAGAAGCCAATGCGACCCTGGCGCTGCAAGTTCAGCATGCGCTGGTCGAGCGCACGCTGGAACAACATCGCTTCAAGCAGGCGAACGGCGAGACCGTTGGGCAGCGCGGGCATGGGCAGCACTTCGCGGCCCGTCTCGTCCACGAGCTGAAAAAGCCCGAGCGGACCCACGGCGTAGGGGTCCGTTGCGGCCTTCGGTGCCGCCTGCGCGCTCTTGCTCTTCTTCGCCACCGCTCTGCTAACCCTCGACCAGCATCAGGCCGGGGTTCTCCAGCAGCCGCACGAGCTCGTTCATGAAGCGAGCCGCGGTGGCCCCATCCACGATCCGGTGATCGAGCGTGATCGTGAAGTTGGCCATGTCGCGAATGACGATGGCGTCGTCGCGCACCATGGGGCGCTTGGCGATCTTGTAGATGCCCAGGATGCCGACCTCAGGGTAGTTGAGAATGGGCGTCGCCATGATGCCGCCGATGGAGCCGGCGGACGTGATGGTGAACGTGCTGCCCTTGAGATCCTCCACGGCGATCTTGCGGTCGCGCGCAGCCTTGGTGAGCCGCTGAATCTCTTGGGCGATCTGCAGAACCGAGTGCTGCTCGACGTTCTTCACGACGACGACCGTGAGGCCTTCCGCCGTGTCGGTCGCCAGGCCGATGTTGACCTCGCCGCGGACCACGTACTCGCTCTTCGCGTCGTCCACGACGGCGTTGAGTTCGGGGAACTTACGGAAGCAGCTGACGAGTGCCTTCATGATGAACGGCAGGTAGGTGAGCTTGATGCCGTAGGGCTCCGCGCTCGGACCAGCCTCCTTGCGCAAGGCAACGAGGTTGGTCATGTCGCACTCTTCCGCGAACGTGAAGTGCGGCGACATCTGCTTGGACCGCACCATCTGCTCGGCGATGCGCGCCCGCAGGCCGCGCAGCGGCACGCGGCGATCCTGGGCGTTGGCTGCCAACGGCAGGGGGGGCAGCGCCTTGGGCGCTGCGGCGGCCAGCGCC
>JAQBWE010000091.1 GCA_027625315.1 Planctomycetota bacterium | reverse complement strand
TTGGCTCTCGTTCGCGAACTCGGCCCGAGCGCGAGCGCCTAGCCGCGCCGGACGCAGGCTACTTGCCGTAGGTCTCATCCACGAACGCCCAGACCTCCTTCACGAGGTTGGAGTGACCCACGCCGGGCAGCATCGTGCGCTTCACGTTCGTGAACCCATTCTCCTCGAAGGCCTTCATGGCCCAGTCCGTCTGCTGTTCGATGCCTGGCGGCGTCTTGCCGTGGGTCAGGTCGCGGTGGGGGTCCTTCTCGCCCGTCATGACATGCACAGGCGGACCGCCCTCGGCGGGCTTCTGCGCCCCCTGCGCGAGGCCCGGCTGGAAGTTCGCGCACGCCGGTGCCGCGCAGAGCACCCGCTCAGGATGGGCCAACAGGAACCCGTAGCAGAGGTTGCCGCCGCCCGAGAAACCCGTGATCGCAACCTTCTCCTCCGCGCCAAAGTGGGCGCGCAAGAAGTCGAGCATCGCCAGAAGCCCCGGCACGTCGAACGCCACGCGGTTGCCGTTCCACTTGTCGATGAGTGCCTGCGAGTACGCGGGAAACTTCGCCGGCTCGATGGCGTTGGTGCAAGACAGCGCGTGCGGTGCGACGGTGATGAAGGCGCGCGAGCCACGTCCGCCCTTGAACGCGTTGGCGTTGCCGAGGAAGTTTGCTCCCGCGCCGTCCACCGACACGAGCACGGGGTAGGTCTTGCCCGGCTTCCAGCCACTGGGCAGCGAGACGTACGCCGCGGCCTCATGGGTGGGGCTGCGCAGCAGCAACGGACTCTTCATCGCCGGGGCGGCAATGGCCTGGAGGCGGGACTTGGACGGATCGAGCTCGAGCGCCGTGAGGGTCTCGCGCAACGCGCCCGCCTCATCGCCGTACTTCGCATGCGCCTTGGCGAGTTTGTCGTGACCCTTGGCCGCGTCCCCGTTCGCGGACTCGATCCGCTTACGCGTGGCGTCGGTCGCCTCACCGGCGCCGGCGAGGGCGTCGATGGTCGTGGCGAGGGGCCCGAGCGCTTCGTCGTCAGGCGCGAGAGCCTTCGCCCGCTCCAGGGCGGCGAGCGCCTCGGTCTTGATGTCGGCCTTGACGAGATCGCCGGCGAGCTTGATCCATACGGTCGCGATCTTCGCGCTCTCCTTGCGAACCGCGGCCTCGAGCGGACTCTCCTTTGCGTGGGCGGGCGCGGTACAGGCGAGCGTCAAGGTGAAGAGCGCCGCAAGCCGCTGTAGGGACCGAACCATGGGTACGCCTCCTCCGGGTGCCTGATCGTACGCGCGGACGGCCGCGGACTCCCACCTGCGACGGACCCGACCTCGGGCGCGACGCCGTCGCGAGGAGCGTGCGCTTCATGAACCCTCCGGGCTAGAGTGCGTCCATGCAACAGATGAGATGGTTCGCGGCACTCCTGCTGCTCTGGCTGCCGACCACGGCCGGTGCGCTCGACGAGGCGCGTGCGCTCGTGGGCATCGACCAGGCGCGGGCGACGCATGGCGTCACCGGGCACCGGGTCGTCATCGGCATCATCGACCGCGGTCTCGATCACACGCACCCGGGCTTGCGCAACGAGGACGGCAGCACACGCATCCTCGCGATGCTGGATCTGACAAACGACGAAGGTGCGGCGGCCGACGGCAATCGCTACGGCGTGGGGACGATCGTACGCAAGGCGCAGATCGACGAGGCGCTGCGCGCCGGCACCAAGCTGGGCACGGAGGATGCCGAAGGGCGCGGCACCGCCAATGCCGGACTCGCGTGCGGCAATGGACTCGGCAGCAAGGACAAGCGCTACCGGGGTGTCGCGCCGGAAGCGCAGATCGTGTTCGTCAAGCTGAAGCTGGATGCGGATCCGTGGCAGCGCACACGGCTGCGAGAGGAGCGTCCCGTCGAGGACGGCGAGGCGAAGAAGGACGTCTGGTTTGACTTGCGGCGCTTGCGCATGGGCATGGCCTTTTGCGTCGACGAAGCGCGGAGTGCGGAGCGTCCCCTGGTGATGCTCCTGAACTTCGGGCAGTTGGGCGGTCCGACCGATGGCTCCAGCAAGCTCTGCCGCACGATCGACGAGTTGACGGGGCCCGAGACGCGGGGCGTTGCCCTCGTGACCGGGTCGAGCGACAAGGGCGATCGGCAGAACCGGGCGAACGGCCGCGTGACTGCCGGAGGCTCGGTCACGCTGGAGATCGAAAAAGAAGCCGAAGGCGAGGTGAGCGTCGACATCTGGTACGCCGGCACCGACCGCTTCGACGTGTCGCTGCGCACACCCCAAGGTGCGGCCGGCCCCTTCGCGGCTCCGAAAACGGGCAAGTCCGAGTATGGCGACGGCTACCAGCTCTATCACCTGGCGTCGTCGCGCAACCAGATCCTGACGCTGGGCGGCAAGCGCCAAATCCGCGTGGACCTCATCGGAGCTCCGGGCAAGTACGCCGTCAGCCTGCATGGAGCCCAGATCACCGACGGACGGTTCGACGCGTTCATCGGCCCCAATCCCGAGAACCCGATGGAGGAGCCGTTCAACCAGTTCACGAATCATCTCGCCGCAGGCTCGCTCTGGGACGGCGCGTCCGCCACGCACGCGATCGTCGTCGGGTGCTCCGTGCTGCGAGATGAATGGAAGAACATCCAAGGCCGCGGGCTGGGTCAGATGGGCGAGGGCAAGCCGGGTGAGCTGTGGCGCGGCAGTGGCACGGGGCCGACGATCGACGGCCGGGCCGGCGTGACGCTCTGTGTGCCGGCCGACCGCATCACCACCGCGTACGCGCCCGGTTCGGACTGGGCCGAGGTTCGCAAGCACGTGATGGCCGATGACGGCGGCCTGTACGGACTCGCCGGCGGCACGTCGGCTGCCGCGGCCGTGGTGGCCGGTGTCGTCGCGCTGATGTTCGAAGCGGATCCCACGTTGAGTGGCGCGGAGGCCAAGCGCATCTTGCAGGCGACCGCGCGGCGCACCGAGGCGTCCGGGGATCTCCCGAATGCCCGCTGGGGTCATGGGATCTTGGACGCCGCCGCTGCCCTGGACCGCGTGGCACAGCGAACCGCCGGCGCCAAGAAGCCGGGCTCGCCGAAGAAGCGCAAGGCGAAGTAGGACCCCTGGGGTCAAAGCTCACGAGTTGGGTATCCCAGACGATGAGCCCATCCGCTTTGGTGACCAGGCGCGACACTCCCTGCTGAGGTGGCCTCTCCGACGAATCGCGGGAGGCACCATCGGGCTTTCGATTGCGCGCCATGTCACGCGCGGAATACGGATGCGTCACGAGCGTGGATGGGTGGTTACACGCGGGCGGTTTGTTCGAGGAGCCGACGTGGTTGCCCCCGGAAGCGCCGTAGGGTGGCGTCCGTTGCTCGGACAAGGAGAACCCATGCGCCACACGACGATCGCCTGCTCCGTACTCCTGCTCATCTTCGCAGGCTGCAGCGATGGCGGGGCTGCCGGACGGGCCGCGCCCTGCTGCCCCACCGCGTCACCCGGGGCGCTCATCGCGGGCGTGCAGGACGTCGAAGGCGCGTTCAACACCGAGAGCTACGACGAGATCGCCGAGAACCCCTTCTTGCGAGTGGTGGACACGCCGCTCTCCACGCTGGCCGTGGACGTCGACACGGCCTCGTACTCCAACGTGCGCCGCATGCTGAACGCGGGGCAGCGGCCTCCCGCTGGCGCCATCCGACTCGAGGAGCTGGTTAACTACTTCCCGTACGACTACGCCGCACCGAGCGACAACACGCCGTTCGCCGTGCACGTGGACGTGGCCGAGTGCCCGTGGACGCCCGCGCACCAGCTCGTCCGCATCGGCATGAAGGGCAAGACCTTCGAAGAAGGGCAGCGCCCGGCCTGCAACTTGGTTTTCCTGCTGGACGTGTCCGGCTCCATGGACCAGCCCAACAAGCTGCCGCTCGTCAAGCGCTCCATCCGACTCCTGCTCGAGCGTCTCGGCGCCCGCGACCGCATCGCAATCGTCGTGTATGCGGGCGCGGCGGGACTGGTGCTGCCGTCCACCGAGGCGACGAACGAGGAGGCCATCCTCCGCGCCATCGACGATCTGGAGGCCGGCGGCTCCACGAACGGCGCCGAAGGGATCAACCTGGCCTACGCCACGGCGGTGAAGCACTTCAAGCCGGGCGGCGTGAACCGCGTGATCCTCGCCACGGATGGTGACTTCAACGTCGGCATCACGGACCAGTCTCGACTCGTTCGCCTGATCCAGGAGAAGGCGCGTCAGGGCGTGTTCCTGACCGTGCTCGGCTTCGGGATGGGCAACTACAAGGACTCGACCCTCGAGAAACTCGCGGACAAAGGCAACGGCGCGTACGGCTACATCGACGACATCGCGGAAGCGCGCAAGATCCTCGTCGAGCAAGCCGGCGGCACGCTGGTCACGATTGCCAAGGACGTGAAGATCCAGGTGGAGTTCAACCCGGCCCAGGCCTCCGCGTACCGCCTGCTGGGCTACGAGAACCGCCTGCTCGCCAAGGAGGACTTCAACGACGACCAGAAGGACGCCGGCGAGATCGGCGCCGGGCACACCGTGACGGCGTTCTACGAGGTCGTGCCGGTGGGTGTGCCCGTGTCGGTTCCGCAGGTGGATCCGAGTCGCTACCAGCCGGTGCGGACCGCCGAGCAGGGCACGACCAACGACGAACTCCTGTTCGTGAAGGTGCGCTACAAGGATCCGCAGGCCGAGACGAGCCGGCTCCTGTCGTGTGCCGTGCCGGCGAAGGCGCAGCCGTTCGACTCCGCCCCGGCGGACTTCCGCTTCGCCGCCTCGGTGGCGTCGTTTGGCATGCTGCTACGCGACTCCCCGCACCGCGGCACGTCGAGCTACGACGACGTGTTGCGCGTGGCCGGTGCGTCGGTCGGTGCCGACGAGGGCGGCTACCGGAAGGGGTTCCTCGACTTGGTCCGCAAAGCCCAGACCGCCGACTAGGCCTCTGCGCTCGTCCAGCACGCCTTTGCTACTCCGCTACGCGAAGCGGTTCTGAACCACCACTTCGTCAAGCGACAGCTGGCCCGGCTTGGGCCAGGCGGCCTTCGTGCCCTTGCCGATGGCCACGAGCGGACCCACGACGTGATCGGCCGGCAGGTTCACGAGCGCGCCCACGGCGGCGCGGTCGAACCCAATCATGGGGCAGGAGTCATACCCGGCGTCCTTCGCCGCAAGCATGAGAGTCTGCATGGCCATGCCGATCGAGCGCATGGCCTCGTCGCGCTGCAGCTGCTCGTCGCCCTGGTGGAATGGGCCCATCCAGTTCACGAGCATGTCCGCCACCTCGGTGGGGGCGTTCTGCCAGTAGCGGGCCGGCGACTTCTCCCACGCCTTCACGTCCGCCGTCATGAGGATGAGCAGCGACGCGTCGGTCATCTGGGCTTGGTCGTTGCCGACCGCGCGGACCTTGGCGCGCAGGTCGGCGTCCGAGATCACCACGAAGCGCCAGTGCTGGATGTTGAAACTCGTCGGCGATTGGATGGTCGCCAGAAGGAGTGTCTTGATCTCCTCCGGCGTGAGCTTGTGGTCGGCGTCGAAGTGCTTGATCGCGCGGCGCTGGTAGATGGCGTCGAGGGTTTCCATGGCTCTGCTCCTGCGGGTGGGCGCCGGCTATCCGCGACGCGGCGTGAACCCTACGATGCCGCGGGCGCGGCCGGAGTTTCATGGCTACTGAAAGTGAGCACTGGGGGCCGTCGGCTCGAACCGGGCTGGCGCCGGCCGGTCCTGATGGGTGGAGGGCATCCACTCAGGTCGGCTGCGCCGGGTGGGTGGCGACGCGCGTCAGAAGCCGAACGGCCACGCAGGCTGACAGACTCGCCGCGGAGACCGCCGCACCCCTACGAGTAGATCTCGCCGCCCGCCTCACGGAAGGCGTCGCTCTTTTCGAGGAGTCCGGCTGCGACGGCCTCCTCCGTGTCCAAGCCCTGCTTCGTGGCGTACTCGCGCAGCTGCTGCGTGATCTCCATCGAGCAGAACTTGGGACCGCACATCGAGCAGAAGTGCGCCACCTTCGCGCCGTCCGCAGGCAGCGTGGCGTCGTGGTACTCGCGCGCCCGGTCCGGGTCGAGCGAGAGGTTGAACTGGTCGTCCCAGCGGAACTCAAACCGCGCCCTGCTCAGCGCGTTGTCGCGGTACTGCGCGCCCGGATGGCCCTTCGCCAGGTCGGCAGCGTGCGCCGCAATCTTGTAGGTGATGACGCCCTCGCGCACGTCGTTGCGGTCGGGCAATCCCAGGTGCTCCTTCGGCGTCACGTAGCACAGCATCGCGGTGCCGTACCACCCGATCATCGCGGCGCCGATGGCCGAGGTGATGTGGTCGTAACCAGGGGCGATGTCGGTCGTCAACGGGCCCAAGGTGTAGAACGGCGCTTCGCCGCACCACTCGAGCTGCTTGACCATGTTCTCGCGGATCATGTGCATGGGCACGTGGCCCGGGCCCTCGTTCATGACCTGCACGTCCTGCGCCCAGGCGCGACGCGTCAGGTCGCCCTGGACCTGCAGTTCGCCGAACTGGGCGCGGTCATTCGCGTCGGCAATCGATCCGGGTCGCAACCCGTCGCCAATCGAGAACGCCACGTCGTAGGCGGCCATGATCTCGCAGATCTCGTCCCAGCGCGTGTAGAGGAAGTTCTCCTTGTGGTGCGCCAGGCACCACTTGGCCATGATCGACCCGCCGCGGGAGACGATGCCCGTCGTGCGCGACGCCGTCCAGGGTACGAACCGCAGCAGCACGCCCGCGTGGATCGTGAAGTAGTCCACACCCTGCTCGGCCTGCTCGATCAGCGTGTCGCGGAACAGGTCCCACGTGAGATCTTCCGGACGCCCGCCAACCTTCTCCAGCGCTTGGTAGATCGGCACCGTGCCGATGGGCACGGGGCTGTTGCGCATGATCCACTCGCGCGTCTCGTGGATGTTGGGACCCGTCGAGAGATCCATGACGGTGTCCGCACCCCAGTGCGTGGACCACACCATCTTCTCGACCTCTTCCTCGATGGAGGAGGTGACGGCCGAGTTGCCGATGTTGGCGTTGATCTTCACCAAGAAGTTGCGGCCGATGATCATCGGCTCCGCTTCCGGGTGGTTGATGTTGGCCGGAATGATCGCGCGGCCGCGCGCCACCTCGTCGCGTACGAACTCCGGGGTGATCTGTTCGGGAATGCTGGCGCCCAGCGAGTCTCCCGCGTGCTGGCGCGCGAGCGTCGGATCCAGCGCGGCGAGACGCTGATTCTCGCGGATCGCGACGAACTCCATCTCGGGCGTGATCTCGCCGCGGCGCGCGTAGTGCATTTGCGTGACGCGTGCGCCGGATCGTGCGCGGAGCGGGCGGCACGCGGCCGGGAAGCGGATGGCCTCAAGTGCAGGATCGGCCGCACGGGCGGCGGTGAAGGCTGAGCTGGCCGTCGACACCTCGACGTCGCCGCGTCCTTCGATCCACGGGGTGCGAAGCCGCGGCAGGCCGCGGCGCACATCGATGGATGCGTTCGCGTCGGTGTAGGGCCCCGAGCAGTCGTACACCACGACCGGCTCCGGCGCAGGCCCACCCTTCGGCCCCGCGGTGAGCGCGATCTCGCGCATCGGCACGCGCACGTCGGGGTGCAGCGTGCCTGGCACGTGAATCTTGCGTGAGGCCGGGAAGGACTTGCGCGTGATCCCCTCGGAGGTCGTGGGGATGGCGTCGTGCTTGCGTTGGCTCATCGTGGCTTCCCTTCGCCGGTGCGAACCGGAGCAGGTTCCGAGGGTGTGCTCTCAGCGACGGCATGTGGCCGCCGCACCCCTAGCGGCCGGCAGTCTACACCCGTCCCATGCCGGGGTTGCCCCCCGGACCCGGCCCCGGTACGACAGAGACTCGAGCTCGGACCTCCTCATGCGCACGTATCTCGGTCGTTGGCCCGCCCTGTTCCTCCTGGGGGCGATTCTCGTCAACCTTCTGACCATGCCGCTGCTGTCGCTCCGATCGGACCGCTTCGGCTGGCTGGTCGTGCTGCTGTTCATGCTGCTCGTGGTGACTGCATTCCGCGCGACGGCTGCCTCGCGCCGGATGCGGCGTGTCCTCGGCGCGCTGGGCGGCGTGGCACTCCTCGCGGCGTGGGTGCGGTACGGCCTGGCGGAGCAGGCCCCTCGTTGGGGGTACAGCGAGCTGGTCGATTGCATTCGGCATGCCGCGGCCATCGGGTTCGCGGGCATCACCGTCTGGTTGCTGGTAGCGCGCGCGCTGGCGCGCGGTCGCGTCACCGCCGATCGCGTCCAGGTGGCGATCTGCGCCTACCTCCTGATGGGCTGGATGTGGGCGGAGGGCTATGGGCTGCTCACGGCGCTACACGGCCCCGTGCTGTCCTCGCAGCCTGGCGCCGACTTCAACGACCTCGTGTACTTCAGCTACGTGACGCTCACGACGCTCGGCTACGGCGACGTGGCCCCCGTGCATCCCGCCGCGAAGGTCGTGGCCTATCTGGAGGCGGTCACCGGCGTGATCTTCCTCGCCACCCTGGTCGCGCGGCTCGTCGCGCTCCAGATCGTGCACGAGAGCAGCGAGCCCTACGACGACGACAACGAAGTCTCGTAGAGCCGGTAGCCGGTCTCCTGCATGCCGAGCCGCAGGTAGACCTCGCGGGCGCCCGTGTTGGAGCCTTCTACGTACAGGCGCACGCCAATCACCTCACCCAACGCTCGCCCGCGCGCGAGGACCTCCTCATAGAGCGCCCGGTAGAGTCCCTGTCGGCGATGAGCGGGATCCACGTAGACGCTCTGGACCCACCAGAAGAACCCGCCCCGCCAGTCGCTCCACTCCGGGGTCACCATCAGGCTGCCCGCGACCACGCCGCCGCGCTCCGCGATGAGGTAGAAGCCGTGCGCCGGCCGCGCCAGCAGGCCGCGAACGCCTGCGTAGACCGTGCCCGCATCCAGGTCCTTGTTTTCGGTCTCGCGCGCCATGGCGAGCTGAAAGCGGACGATGGCGTCCGCGTCGGCCGGGGCGGCGCTGCGGACGGTGACGGTCGGCTCCATGCGCTCTCCTTACGCGGCCAAGGTAGCGCGTGACCGCGCGGGGCTCCGCCGAATCCGGCAGCGTTTGCGGGGCCGGCGGGCTAGTCTTCGCACCCCATGATCGATCTCGTCATCGAACCGCGCGTTTCCAAGACCTGGGAGCAGTTCTGCGCGGAGGCGCCGCCGTACTCCATCGCGCTGGACGGGTACGTCGAGGGCCCGCCGGCGTTCTCACCGACCGGGCCGCACGCCAACTTCGATCATCACGCGGAGGTGGACCGCCTCTCTACGCGCAGCACCTGCATGCAGGTGTACATGGCTGTGACGATGGGGCTGTTCGACACGTTCAGCATGGATGGCGAGCCCCACGCCACGATGTACATCAACGACCCCGACCAGGACACGTGCCTGTCGGTGTGGGTGCTTCGCAACCACAAGCAGTGCCACGGACTTACGATCGAAAAGCCCCTTGCACGGCTGCTGATTGCTGAGGACATCATGGACTGCACGGGCGGCGCGTATCCCGTGGATCCGACGCGGGCCAGCATGCGCAAGCAGGCGTGGATCTTTGAGCCCTACTTCGATGCGCGGCTTCGGCGCCAGTTGCACGGCATGGACGCCGCGGGCATGCGGGCCGTGATCGACGAGGTCGGGACGCGAATCGACGCCTTGCTGGCGGGTCAGGGCGAAGAGGTCGTGCTCGACACGCGCTACGAGGTCGTAGGCGGCGGCGCGATCTGGCGGCTGATTGTCGAACACGGCGCGCATGCTCGGACCGCGTTGCTCGACGCGGGGGTGCGCGCGTACGTGTCCGCGCGCGACAACGGCGACGGCACGTGGACCTACACCCTCGGGCGCATGTCGCCGTACGTGCGCTTCCCCCTGGTGCCGCTCTACCGTGCTTTGGATGCGGCTGAGATCGCGGCGGGAGGCCTCGCGGGGGGGGGCGGCAGCAACACCATTGGCGGCTCGCCGCGCGTCGGAGGCAGCCGCTTGGCGCCGGCTGAGCTCGAACGCGTCATCGACGCTACGCTCGCCGTCTTGCCGTAGTCGCGCGCGGACTACCGCGCGGCGGGGAACATCGTCGCCCAGTCCTTGGCCATGTCCACCACGAGCCAACCGCGCCCGGCCGCCTCATCGAGGCCGCGCGCGAGTCGGCCGACATGCGACTCGCGATCGTACGCGTACTCGCGCTCCGCATCCGTGTGGTGAACGAGGACGGCGAGTCGGGGGCCCGGGCACGTGCTGCTCCACTCGAGCATTTCGAAGTCGCCGTCGGAGTTGCCGACGGCCAGGATCGGCCGGCGCCCGATGTGGCGCTGGATACCGATCGGCTTGCCGGCCTGGTCGTCGATGAAGTGCACGGCGGGCTCGCGCTGGATCTGCGGCCTGTCGCCGTCGCTTCGGTAGCTCGTCTTGACCTGGCTGCCCAGCACCTGCTCCGGAGGAATGCCGTACACCGCCTCGGTCCAGGGCCGCATGAAGTCGATGCCGCCGCCCGAGACGATCCAGGTCTTGAAGCCCTTGCTGCGTAGGTAGGCGAGCAACTCCAGCATGGGCTGGTACACGAGCGCCGTGTAGGGTCGATCGAACTTCGGGTGGCGCGCGTCGCGGATCCAGGCGCGAGCGATGGCATCGAACTCGTCCGTGGACATGCCCGCGTGACTCGCGGCGATGACCTTCAAGATGCCCTCGTGTCCGGAAGCGCCCAGGGCGTGGAAGTCACCGCTGATCGCGGCCTTGAGCGCGGCGTCGTCTTGCCACTCCGGATGCTCGGGCGCGAGGGCCTTGAGGCGGTCCACGGCAAAGTGGAGCTGCGCGTACATCGGCTGCTCGACCCATAGTGTGCCGTCGTTGTCGAACACAGCGATGCGGTCGGCGGGTGGCACGTAGTCCGGCGAGCCCGCCCGCGTCACGGAGTCCACGAACGCGACGAGGCGCTCGCGCGCGGCGCCTGCGTTCCAGGAAGGCAACGGATCTGCGTGCTGTGCGGGCGAGCCGCAACCGGCGAGCGCGAGGACGGCTACGCCCAAGAGGGCTAGCGAACGAAGAGACATGGGCGGGCTCCTATTTGTTGCGTTCGGCGCGCGCCCGAGCGAGGGTACGCGGCCCGCTCCGTCTCGTCCGACGAGCAAGCCTCCTGCCGCGCGACCGGATCGCCAGGCGCCGAGTGCCGGTAATCGCTCGGGCTTTGGTGGCTCCCATCAAAGCGGGTCGAGCGCCCGCGACCATAGCAGCCGCGGCCGCTCCTCCAGCAGCGGCGCGAGTCGCAGCGGCAGCAC
>JAQBWE010000090.1 GCA_027625315.1 Planctomycetota bacterium | reverse complement strand
CGCGTCGCTCCTGGTCCGTCGTGGCAGGGGTGAACGCTTACCAGGGGGGTTGCCCGGGGGCGGGCTACTCGAAGTCGCCGCGGCCGAACTCGACCGGATGGTCGGAGCCCACGTTGAGCACCAGCCCGAGGGCCGCGAAGGACGTCAGGAGGCTGGATCCGCCGTAGGAGAGAAATGGCAGCGGCATGCCCACGATCGGCAATAGCCCCAGCGTCATCGCGAGATTGATGACGGTCTGGCAGGCGAACAGACAGGCGACGCCGACGGCCAGCAGGCGTCCTGATGGTTCGCGCACCTTGAGTGCTGTTCGCAAGATGAGCCCGATGAACAGCAAGTAGAGCGCGAACAAGAGCGACGCGCCCGCGAGCCCGTACACGTGAATGAACACGGGGAAGATGAAGTCGGAGTGGCGCTCAGAGAGGTTGCGAAGGGTCTGTTGCGCCTCCTCGCCACTGCCATGGCCGAACACGTTTGAGGTACCGACGACCGTCTTGCTGCTGTGGATGTGGTGGTTGTGCGTGCGCAGGAGGGCGGTGTCGTTGCTGCCCTGCATCAGGAACGCGCGCACGCGGTTCTTCTGGTAGTCGTTCATGAGGCCGGGCGTCGCATAGAGGACGACGGCGGCCAAGAGCCCCGCGAGCGTCACGAGCGCCAAGTGATTGCGGCGTGCGCCGGCCACGTACAGCAACGTGAAGAGCACGGGCAGCAGCAGCAGGGCCGTGCCGAGATCGGGCTGCTTCATGATGAGCATGAAGGGGATCAACGTGATGAGAAACGGTGTCGCGAGGCCGCGGAACGTGCGGTGGCTACGCTCGTAGCGGATGTAGCCGGCGAGGGTGATCACGAGGATCAGCTTCATGATCTCGCTCGGCTGCATGCGGAAGGAGCCCACGGCGATCCAGCGGCCTGCGCTCTTGCCGCTGCCCACGACCAGCACGAGCAGCAAGAGTCCGAGGCCCCCGACGTACCAGAGCCAACGGAGCTGCACGATCCAGCGATAGGGAATCGCCAGCATGAGCAGGCAGGCCGTGACGCCCAACACGAGCCAGCGCAACTGAACTGCGCCGTGATCGATTTCACCGGTCGCCGCGATGTCGACCGCCGCTACGCCGAATCCGGCCAACAGGAGCCCAAGCCCGAACAAGATCCAGTCGGCCTCCTTGAGTCGCTCGCCGAGCGTCATCTGGCGCATGACTAGCGAGCCCCCCGCGCCCCGACCTCGTTGGACCGCTCCGAGGCGTACCAGCGCTCCAGGATCTCGCGCGTCAGCGGGGCGGCGGTAAGGCCAGCCGCCGCCTCAGTGCGCGCGTGCAGCACGCAAGCGAAGGCCACCGATCGACGGCCGGGAGCCTCGGCGAAGCCGACGAACCAGTGGTGCCAGGGGCCGGAGTCTTCCTCCGCCGCCTCCGTGCCAGTCTTCCACGGCTTCCACGTGCCGCCGACCTGGGCAGTGCCGGTCTTGGCGTACACCTCGGCGGGCACGGCGGCCCAGGCCGGATCGTCCGCGGTGCCTTCAGGCGTGTTGACGGCCTCCCACATGCCACGGCGAACGAGTTCGAGGTGCTCCCTGGCTAGCGGCAGCTGGCGCGCGGGGAAGTGTGTTCGCCGCGTGCCGATCGCGCGCACGGCGTGCGGCTCCACAAGCTGCCCGCCGTTCGCGAACACGGCGATCGCCCGCGCCATCTGCAGCGGCGTGGTGAGGACAGGCCCCTGACCGATGGCGACGTTGCGGCCGGCATCGGCCGGGATGCTGATCGGCTGGCTGGCGTCGGCCCGACCCACGTGGCGCGGGAACGTGGCCCGGAACCAGAGCGTGCCGCCGCGCTCCGCGTCGCCACTGACGCCGCGATCCTCAGCCTTCAGTCGAGCGATCGTGGGCGGCAGTTCCACGGCGGCACCGGGCAAGGCAAACCACGGGGCACGGCCCGGGGCGCGGGCGCCGAAGCGCAGCGTCACGTGCGCGCCCTCCACGCGCTCCTGCAGTGCGCTCAGCTCCACTGTCTTCGCACCCGTCAGCCCGTGGATCCAGCCCGCCATGTCGGCGAACTTCCGCGCCACGCGGTCGAGGTTGCCACCCACGGTCGCGGGTGTGCGCGGGGAGACGCTCAACTCGAGCCGCGGCCCCGCGCCCGCGAACTGCTCGTCGAGGAGCAGCTGGGCGCGCTCGAGGGCGAGCTTCAGCTCGAAGTCCTGCCACGGCCAGAGCCACTGTCCCGCGCTCCACTCGGCGCACTCGCTGGTCGGGCGCGAACCGAGGCCGAGGTCGGTGCCGAAGCCACCCAGGAAGCCGCGGTACTGGGGCCAGTTCTTGGAGTCGCGCACCGAGAAGGAGAAGTAGCGGTTGCACGATCGGCTGATGGCTCCGACGAGATCGACCGTTCCGCAGTGATGACAGCCGGGGTTGCGTCCGCCGTCGCAAACGAACGCCTCGAACGGCAGCGGCAGTCCGCTGGAGAGCATGCCCAGGGCGATCAAGGTCTTCAGCGTGCTGCCCGGCTCGACGGCCACCTGGCCCGCGCGGCTGAGTGCGATCGGAACGGGCAGCACCAGCCCGGCGCGCCAGGCGTCTTCGTCGATGGGCGCGTCCAGCGGACCCTTGGGCTCCCAGATGCGCGCGAGCACATCGCCCTGCACAGGCCGCAGGCCATCGGGCGTCGTCAGGCTGCTGAGGTCTTCATTGAGGTTGAAGCGCGGGGTCTCGGCCCACACCAAGATCTCGCCGGTGAACGCGTCCAGCAGCACGAAGGCTCCGGAGTGGCGGCCGCCGGGGTAGTAGGAGCCCTCCTGCTTCTTGCCCTCGAGGCGGTCCATGAGGGCCTCGGCCTCGCGACTCACGCCCACATCGAGTGAGAGGTACAGCGGACGGCCGGGCTTGGAGTGCTCTTCCTTGCGCACGATCGTGAACTGGCCGTCGGCATCGCGTTCCGAGATGCGCTTCCCCGGCACGCCCTGAAGCTGAAGGTCGTAGTGGCGTTCCAGCCCGCGCCGTCCGAGCCGCATGTTCAGCGAGACGAGCCCCTTACCGCGCTCGGCCTCGAGCCGTGCGAACTCTTCCTTGCTGGCGATCCTGGAGGTCCAGCCGAGCAACCAGGGCGCGAAGTCGCCGAGGGGGTAGTGGCGTCGCAGGGATCCCCGGATCTCAAAGCCACGGTACGTGCCCTCTTCGTCGGTGAGGACGAGCCGGGCGACGTCGTCGGGCACGCGCGGCTCGATCACGAATGGGCGATGCAGCAGATCCTGCCGCCTCTGCTCGACGCGTGTGTCGAGAAAGGCCGCGGTATCGGGCTTCTCGCGCTGCGACTGCTCGTAGAGGACAATCAGCCGCTCGACTTCATCGATGCGGGCCTGCGCGCGGCGAGCCAGCTCGCCCTGCTCCAGGCCGAGGCCACGCTCGAGGGCGCCGACGTCACCGTCGGGCAGACGCACCATGCGCCCCTCGTCGCCGCCGAGCCGGGGATAGCTCTCGCCGCCAGGCGCGGCCGCCGCTCCCCGCCGCGCGTACCGCGCGCAGGGGCACGTGCGCGGGATGTAGAGCGTCTTGGGCTTATCGTCGCGCTCGACGGCACGCAGACCGCGCTCGAACGCGACGGCTCGGCAGTCCTCACAGCGCGCACGGCCGCGCCGCAACCAGTCGTACGGCACGACGACGAGCTCGTAGCCATGCGCGTCTTCGGCGACGATCGTGCCGTCGGCGCCGATGATGGCGCCGCGCTGAGCCTCGAGAGGCTCCTCGTGCTCGCGCATCTTGCGCGCCGCCTCGGCCCACGCGTCGCCGTCGAGGAACTGCATCTGCCCGGCCCGGAGCCACACGATGCCAAGAGCGACACAGAACAGGCCGTAGAGGATCAGGAGCCTACGTCGAAAACGCACGCGACCTCCCGCACACGTCGTCGAACAGCCCGAAGCGATCGAACAGAGGAAACAGACCCATCGCAAGCAGTGCAGACCAGAGCGCAACCGGGATGGCGTCGAGGAAGGCGCCGAAGGTGACCACGCCGCCCCCGATGGGGACGAGGCGCAGGAGATAGAGCCAACCGCTGGCGAGTACGCCGACAAACACGAGGGCGACGCGCGAGGCGCCATCGACGCGCCCGCGTTCCCGCTGCCCAGCGCAGAACAGGAACGCGATGGCGCCCAGCACGAACCCGTGGGTGCCGAGCGGATCAAGCGATACGCAGTCCCGAATCAAGCCCAACAACACGGCCCAGCCGACGGCCCGAAAGCCACGCGCCCGAAGCGCGAGGTACAGGGCCGCCAGGGCCCATAGATCCGGCGGGTGGCGCGCCAGACCCCAGGTCGAGGGCAACAGGTCCGGAAGCGCGGTGGCCAACAGCGTCAGGGCAAACAGAGCGACGGCGCTCACCGAGCGACCTGCGGATCGGACGTGAGCAACACGATGACTTCGGTGGCGTGATCGAGACCGAGGGCGGGTCGCACGGAGAGGACCGGCATCCGGTCAAGATCGGGGTCGTCGACGGCGCTGACGAGCCCGACGAGCAAATGGGCCGGAACGCGCTCGTCCGCGTTGGCTGTCAGCACGGGGGCTCCGACCGGGATGATGCCGACGCCCGGCTCGAGCGAGACGAACTCGACCTCAAGGCGGTCTTCGCCGTCGTGCGCCCCGCGGCGCTTGGCGTACCCGCGTAGGAGTTCGCCCTTGCTGGTGCGGACAAACACCTCGAGCCGCGAGCGCGGATCGGTGACCAACTGGACCAGGGCGGTGCTCGCCCGCGCCGCGCGAACGCGGCCGAGGTAGGTGCCCCCCATCACGACCGTATCGCCCACGCGCACGCCGTCAGCGGCGCCGCGGTTGATCAACACGCTGCGCCGCCCGGGTACGGGGTCGTGGGCGCGGACGACACTCGCGATCACGGCGCGCGGCAACCGGGTGAGTTCGGAGCGCTCGAGCACCGTCAGCAGTTCGCCACGCTGACGCAGCGTTTCCTGCCGCCGCAGGTGCTCGTTCCACATGCTGCGATTCTCTTGCTCGAGCGCGCGGATGCGCGGGTCGTCATCGCGCGCCGTCGAGGGCGGGATGAAGGCGCCCGCGCTGGGGGTGGACTCTGAGAACCAGCCATAGAACGCGCCGGTCGGCTCCTCGACCAAGGCCACGCCGTCGGGCTTGAGCACCGGCAGCGCGAACAGGACGATCAGCACCGCACCCCATGCATGTCGCTTGCGCAAGCGCATGCGCAGCCTCCGCCCTACCGTCACCACGCTATCCGGGGGACAAACGGCAGTTTAGCCCCAAGATATGGTATTCAACCCCGCGGAGGGGGCGCGTCAAGCGCCGTTCCCCCAAACGAGGCCGCAGATGCGTGAAATGCGCGCAACGAAACGGCGCGCGGCGAACTTGGGCCCTGAACTCGCCACAATGAACGGGCCGGACACGGGACACCAGGCCGACCCCAGGATCGAAGTCCGCTCGAACGCGATCGGTGGGCTGGATGGGGCGCGGAAGGCCGATGAGGAGGACGACTCGTGGCTGGTCCACTCGAGGACGACGAAGCGGCCTGATCGCCCCCAGTCCAGTCCACCGCACGTCCGAGATGCAACGGACGCTCGCGTTCGCCACGCTAGTCGTCGCTGGAGTCGAGTGCGACCCGGAGGTCGCGGATCTTCTCGAGGAAGACGCCGGTGCCGCGGGCCACGGCCGTCAGCGGGTCCTCGGCGACGCGCACGGGGAGGTTGATCTCCTCGGCAATCACGCGGTCCAGGCCACGCAGCAAAGCGCCGCCGCCCGCGAGGACCACACCGCTGTCCACCAGGTCGGCGGCCAGCTCAGGCGGGGTCGCCTCGAGGGTGTTCTTGACGGTCTCCACGATGCCGCGGACGGGCTCCTGGAGGGCTTCGCGGATCTCCTCGGAAGTCACGACCACCTTGCGGGGCAAGCCCTGCTTGAGGTCGCGCCCCTTGACGTCCATGGTCATCTCGCGCTTCAACGGATAGGCGCTGCCGATGCCGATTTTGATCTTCTCGGCAGTCTGCTCGCCCACGAGCAGGTTGTACGTGTTGCGCATGTGGTTGACAATCGCCTCGTCCATCGAGTCGCCGGCCACGCGCATGGACTGGGCGGTCACGATGCCCGCGAGCGAGATGACGGCCACCTCGGTGGTGCCGCCGCCGATGTCGACGATCATCGAAGCCTGGGGCTCCGTGATCGGCAGCCCCACGCCAATGCCAGCCGCCATGGGCTCCTCGATGAGGAACACCTTGCGGGCACCGGCGCGTTCGGCCGAATTGATGACCGCGCGGCGCTCCACGGGCGTGATGCCGTAGGGAATCGCGATCACGACGCGCGGATGCACGGCCCAGGTGCGATCGTGGACCTTGTAGATGAAGTAGCGCAGCATCGCCTCGGTGATCTCAAAGTCGGCGATCACGCCGTCTTTGAGCGGGCGGACGGCCACGATGTTGCCCGGCGTCTTGCCGAGCATCTCCTTGGCGGTATCACCCACGGCGCGGCCTTCGAGCAGCACCTTGTTGGTGCCCTTCTTGACGGCGACGACCGACGGCTCATTCAGGATGATGCCGCGGCCCTGTACGCAGACGAGGGTGTTCGCGGTCCCGAGATCGATCCCCATGTCGATGGAGAACTTTCCGACGAGCCACTCGATGAGCTTCGGCATGGACGATCCGCCTTCCCGTTTCCGCGACAGACACGGCTAGACGCCGCGCGTTCGCCCGATTGACCACTAGGCGGGCCGGCCCATGCCGTTCCGCCGTCGGACCCGGAACGACAGCCGTCGATCCGAACCCTACCGCCGGAGGGGGCGCGTCCCGGGCAATGGAACCGCTCCCTCCGCGGCGTCTATGTACACCGACCGAGGGACGGCGCCGCGCCGCCCGGATGCCGCTCCGGGTACGGCTGCGAGGAGGGCCCCTGGGGGCGGTTCGCAAGCCCGGGGCGTTGGCCGGTACCCCTAGGTTCGGTCGGCCCCCCGACGAAAGTGAGGGTGCCACGATTTTTTGCTTCGCGGTTGGGGCGTTGTCTGCTGGCGCGGGGCCAGCGACGCGACCCGGCCCGCGCGGGCACCAGGGAGCGGGCCGAGGGGGCAAAAACAAACGCGCCCCCGCGTGAAGCGAGGGCGCGTCCAGTCTGATTGGAGGCCTGCGACCCGGAAGGGCCCATCAGGACCAGCCCGGGCGAAGCCGCCCGGAGCCGCAGCTCGGGCTGGCTACTGCCCGGCTTCTGTCGTACCGGCGGGCTTGGCGAAGAGACCCTCGCCGTAGTGCTCGCCGAGGGCCTTCTGCATGAAGAAGCAGGCCGCCAGCAGCACCAGGGTGGTGACGATGATCAGGCCCGAGCTCAGCATCTCGCCCTGAGCGACCGAGACTTCGTCGTGGTCTTCGTAGATGTCACGTGCCATGGACGTATTCCGTTCTGTACCGGGAACTAAGTGCGGACGCGTTTCGGGCGTGGTGGCCCGAAGGGTGCGTTCGACTAGTTGCCGTTCATGACCTTGTCGCCGCGGTTGATCGCACCCTTCGAGAGCGCCTTGATGGCCCGGCCAGCGGACTGCTTGGCCTGCACGTCGGTCACCTGGATGGTGGCGATGTACTCGCTGCCGCGCGAGACGATGTACTGGAAGCCGGCCTGTACGCCGTCCTCCTCGCCGAGCGAGATGACGCAGACGTTGGCGTCGTTGTCCGAAGCCAGGATGCGGCCGGTCTGGGCGGGCTGGTTGCTCGCCACGAGGCCCGGGAACTTGGCCTTGAAGTAGGCGATCTCGAAGGCGAGGCGCTGGTTCTGGTCGCGCTGATCAGCGAGCTGACCCTCGAGACCCTTGCGGCTCTCGGTCTCGTTCGTGAGCTGCTGCTGCAGCGCGTTGACCTGCGCCACCTTGGCGTCGCGATCTTCCGTCGCGGCGCGGAGGTTCTCGCGGAGCTGGTTGCTGTCAGCCTGCAGCGAGCTGATCATCGCGTTGGCGGCGCTCAGGCTGTTCGTCAGCTGCTCGACCGAGTTCGCCGACTTCGTGGCGCTCGCTGACAGCTGGTTCCAAGCCTCACGCATCTGCGTGTTCTCGGCCGACAGGCGCGTGTTCTCAGCGCGCAACGTCGCGCTCTCTTGCTGCGCCTTCGTCAGATCGGTTCCGACGTTCTGGACACGACCACGCAAGGAGGCGATCTCGCCATCCTTCTCGTCGCGCGTGTCTTGGTGCGCCTTCTTCTCGTTGGTGAGTGCGGTCTTGAACTCTTCCTGCTTCGCCAAGTAGGTCGAGGCGCTAGACAGGAAGTAGCCGGCCAACAACAAGTTGAGGACGACCAAGATTTTGGCGACGGTGCTCATGAGTCTCTCCTTGCGACGCCCCACCCTCTGGGGTTCGCCGGGCACGATGTCCAGGTCACGAGTGTCCCCCTCCCTGGGGACTACACCTCACGCTGGCGCCGCGGTTTATGCCAAAACCACGGGGGGGAAGCAAAGGATTTCAGGATCCTCATCATGGAAGGGGCAGGTTCTTGTGGGCCCTAACCGGAGCCTTCGTAGCGATCCCACGCGGGGGCCCGACCTCATTCTAGGCGGAATTCGCCCTCTGGGAGCGCCGCCCGCACCCCAGAGCCACGGCCAAGAAAGCGAGGCCTGCGACGGCCCAGCCCAGATCCCCCAGCCGGCTGTACACGGTGGCCGCGCCCGGACGGTAGAGGGGCGCGTGGGCGAACCCGGCCCGGTAGGTCGAGGCGACAGTCCCAGCGGCCTCATCGGCGGGCTCGTCTTCGGGCTGAAAACGGCCATAGGGGCGGCCTAGCGGGTCGTAGAACCCGGTCGGCCCGGTGTTGCCAGCCACCACGACGGTGACGGCCAGTTCCGCCGCGCGCAGGCGGGCCATGGCCGCCAGCTGGGACCGGAAGGCGGTCGGGCCAAACCAGCCGTAGTTGCCCGGGTTCAGGATCACTTCCGCTCCCTGGCGGCGCCAGGCGCGGCAGGCCCGGGGGAACGCGATGTCGTAGCAAACTGCCGAGCCCACGGCGACGGTGCCCCCCTCCCCGTCGGGAACGGCCCACGGCTCCTGCTCCAGCGCGCCGGCGTCCAGGGCCGGAAAAGGCGAGATCTGGCGCCGGAACCACTCGAGCGCGGGCAGAAACTGGGCGCCGGGGGTGTACTCCCCGCCGGGCACCAAGTTGACCTTGTCGTGCCGTCCGCGCCGCCACGGAGCTTCCGTCCCGACGGCCGGCTGCGCGGGGGTCACGCTGCCCGGGGGGGGTGCCTGCGCCGCGTCCAGCCAGAGCAGGCTGTCGTGGTCGCCGTAGTCCCACAGCCGGATGCGGCGCTCCTCGCCCCGCCGAAAGTGGTGGATCGCGCCGATGAACCACGGCAGGTTCCGCGCGAGGGGCGCGTCGTCGTGCAAGCGCCGGAGCACGCCGACCTCGTCTTCCCACGCTTCGGGGAAGCGCGCCGCGACTTCGGCGTCGAGCAGTGGCCACGGAGTCATGGTCTCGGGCCAGAGCACGCCGAGCAGCCGGTCGGCCCCCAGCCGCCGAACGCCAAACGCCGAGAGACGCACGTGCTCGTCAAACATGCGCTTGGACTCTTCCGGTCCGCCGTGCTTGAGCGACTGCGGGATGACGGCCTGCACGACAAGCAACTCGCGCGTCGTGGGTTCACCGACCACGTCGTCACCGCGCGCGGCGGTCAGCGCGGCGAGCAGCCCGAAGGCCAGCGTGAGGGTGGCGGTGGCGCGCACCAGCGCTCGCCGGTCGCGCGGCACGGCGACGAGCGCGCAGTAGACCGCGCCGGAAGCCAGCCCCGCGACGAACGAAAACGTCCACGCCCCGAAGAAGCCCGCCGCGGGCAGGAACGCCGAGAGCCCCCCATCGAACGGAGCATCGGAAGCGAACGCCAAGGCGCGCTGCGGCCAGGGGAAGCCGCCCATCCACACGGTGCGCAGCATTTCCTCCCCCACCGCAGCGAGGCCGACAGCGACGGGCAAGAACACGCGGCGCCGGGCGAACCAGCGGATGGCCCCGCCGAAGAAGAGCCAGGTCGGGCCTGAGACGAGAGCCGCGCCGACCGGATGCGCCGGCGTGATGTAGCTGAGCCACCAAGAGGCCGCCAGGAGGTACAGGATCCCGTAGAGCAACGTCCAGCGCTTCCAGTGGCGTCCGCCATCGAGGAACAAGAGCGCGAGAAACGGCACATCGCCCACGAGCACGAGCGGCGGCAGCGGGCCAGGCGGGAGCCACAGCACAGCGAGTCCGAGAGCGAGGCCGAGGAGCAGCAGTCGGCGCAGCATCAGGCCGCGCCCCAGAGCCAGAGCGCCTCACCCAGCGGCACGACCTCGACATGCGTTTGCGGCGGCAGCCCCTCCGGCAGCACGGCGAGCCCGTCAGCGCCAGCGAGTCCGAACGGATCGCCGGAGCCATGCCACGGCGCGGCGCGCGCGAGGAGCATGCCGTCGGCGGCGGTGCCCAATACGACGGGTCGGAACCGCCGCCGCGAGGCCGCCTCGCCCCACGGCCCCTCATACGTCGCGCGCATGGTCCGGCGAGCTTGCACCGGCAGGCCGAGCCGACTGCCAAGCGCGGGCACGACGAGCAGCTCGAAGCCAACAAACGTCGCGGCGGGGTTGCCAGGCAGGCCGAACACGAGGGTGCGATCACGGACACCGAACCACAGCGGCCCACCCGGCTGCACGGCCCAGCGATGGAAGACGCAGCGCACGCCCTCGGCAGCCAGTGCCGCGGGCACGAGATCCTTGTCGCCCATGCTGACGCCGCCCGAGAGCAGCAGCACATCGTGGTCGAGTCCACGGGCAATCGCCGCGCGCAGCGCGCCTTCTTCATCGGGCGCAATGCCGAGGTCGGTTGGGCTCGCGCCCGCGCGCCGACACTGCCCGGCCAGGGCCGCGCTGTTGCTGTTGCGGATCGCGCCAGGACCAGGCGCTTCATGCACGGGCACGAGTTCGGAACCCGTCCCGAGAATCGCCACCGTCGGACGCCGCGCTACGACCACCTCAGCCAGTCCGGCCGAGGCGAGCGCGCCCAGCGTGGCCGGCAGCACGGGCGTGCCAGCCCGGGCGACGACATCCCCGGCGCGGCGATGGGCCCCGCGCGGTACGACGTTGCCCACCTCGCGCGGCACCCGCTCAACGACCATGGCCTCCGACTCCGTGCGCACCCACTCGATGGGCACGACCGCGTCGGCGCCCGCGGGCACGGGCGCACCGGTCATGATGCGAGCGGCACACCCCGGCGCGAGGACGTCGTGCGGATCGTCGCCGGCCATGACGGCTTGGGTCACGCGGAAGCGCGCGCC
>JAQBWE010000089.1 GCA_027625315.1 Planctomycetota bacterium | reverse complement strand
CGGATCCGACGCCTCCGCCGCCGCCCCCCACAACGCCGCCGCCGTCGCCCCCGCCTCCGACGACACCTCCTCCGGCCCCGCCGCCGCCGGACGACCCGCCGCCGCCCACGACTCCGCCGTCGGACGGTCGGCCTCCGCAGACGACCCCGCCCGACGATCCCGAGCCGGAGCCCGAGCCGCCGGAGCCGGAAGACGACACGCCGACGACACCCTCCGGCGACGCGCCGGATGAGGGCGAGCCGACGCCTACGGGTGGCCAGGTCCCTGGCACCACCCCGACCGGTCCCGACCTGCCCGGCGGCAACGCCACGGGTGGGGGCGATGCCCCGGAGTTGGGTGGCTCGCGCCGTCGCCGATCCGGCGGTGGCGAAGAGAGCATCGAGTGGCGTTGGCAGACCTGGTGGGCGTTCAACCGCTGGAACTACCTGCCGTCGCGCAACGACAACCTGCGCCGTACCTTCAAGCGCTTCCGTGTCGCCACGGGCGAGGTCGGAGATGGCCTGGGCGCGTGGGACCAGCGCCGCGACGCGCTCGCTCGGCTGCGCGCGACCCCGGCACTGATCCGCATCTTGCTAGACGACCTGCGTCCAGGCGACGAGGGCATCAAGGCCGCAGCGGCATTGGCCCTCGCCCGTATCTCCACGGAAACCGAGGCGGTCGAGGCCGTCCTGCGAGCCGCGGAAGATCCCAAGCAGGAGCTCGAAGTACGCGAGTCCGCCGCATTCGCGGCCGGCCTGTTCCGGCGTACCAATGGTGCGTTGCGCATGTCCGGTGAGCGCATGGACCAGCTGCGCACGCGGCTGTTGACCCTCGCAGACGACGAGGCGACGCCCCGCTAGGTGCGCTGCCTCGCCATCATGGCGGTGGGTATGCTCGGCGACCAGCTGCGCGACGGTCCCTTGCTCCCCGGTGTGGCCGAGAACTACGCGCTCTGGCGTCGGCTCACCAAGGAGGATCACGGCGCCGAGATCAACATTGCGTACTTGACGGCCCTAGGTATGCAGCCGTCCAGCGGCGCCGGTGAAGCCGTGCTCGAAGGTCTGCGCGACATTGCCATCGGCAAGCGCGTCGCCAAGCGCACCTGGAACGCGCGCGAGCGCTCCCACGCCCTCTGCACCCTGGTGCGGCTGGGCGGGCCCGCGTGGCGACCGATCCTGCTGCGCGTCATGGCTGACCCGCGGCTCGACACCGACGTGCGCCGGGCTGCCTTCATCACGCTCGGCGAGCGCGCTGAGGACTACGACGCCGAAGATCGCCGCGATCTCGTGCGCTCGTGGGATGCAGCTCTCAAGGCTTCCAAGGATCCGCTCACTCGTGGTCTGGGGTTGATCGCCCTTGCGCGCGTCGTGGCCGCGGATCTGCGCGATGCCGACGGCGGCCTCGTGCTGCGGACGACCGATGCCGGCCGCACGCTCACCAAGACCGTGCAGTCTTCGGCGCAGAATCTGCGCGGCTTCGCTGTGCTGGCGCTGGCGATCGCGTTGCGGGATTGCGAGGGCGACGACCGTGCGGTCGTGAAGTTCCGCGAGGACGCCCGCGAGATCCTGCTCGAGGGCTTGGCACGCGCCGAAGGCAATGCGGAGCGGCAGGCGCCCTTCGTGGTCGCTGCCGGCTTGGCGGGGCTGGACGAGACCCTGCCGCAACTCGAGCGCATGGCGACCGAGGCCAATCAAGACCAGGAGCTGCGGGCCTTCGCCGCTGTGGCCTGTAGGCAAATCGGCAAGGCGATGCCTTCCACGGTGCACGCCCTCAAGCGTGCTGTAGCCGACTATCGGCTCGGCAATCTGCGCGTGGAGGCCGCCCTGGGGCTCTCGTTCCTGACGGGCGATCGCGACGCCGGCATGCTGCGCGAGGACATCGAGCGCCGCCGCTACACGCACAGCCACCAGATCGGGCACGTTGCCATCGCTCTGGGGCAGATGGGTGACTTGCGCGCGATCGAGCCGCTCTCGGACTTGCTCCTCGATGGCAAGTCCGATCACGGCGCACGCGGTGCCGCGGCAGTCGCGCTCGGCCTGCTCTGCGATCCGGAAGAGAAGCCGTCCCTCTCCCGCCTCTGGGAAGACGTCAACTATCCGGCCCGCAGCGCAGCCATGCACGCCGCCTTGAACTTCTTCTAGCCCGGATGCTTCATGAAGCGCGCGCCGTGCGGCCCGGAGGGCCCGTCGGCTAGGCCTGGGATGGTCGGCCACGCGAAACGCTGAGAAACACAGCCTGTCCTCGCGGAGGATTGGCGCCTGAGGTCGCCGCCGTCGCGAGGCGTCGATGCTGAACCCATCTCCGAGGAGCGACGGCAAAGAGATCGGGCGCCAAGACCCGCGCGGACCGCGCGATTCAACCTGTGTTCATGAAACATCCGGGCTAGACCCTGAGGACCCGCCACGCGGGAGGAGACGCGTATACTGGGGCCGCCATGGATCGTGTCTTGCGTCTACTCGGCTGCCTCTTGCTTGCGGCGAGCCTGCCGTGGGCGCGCGGTGCCGTGGCCGAAGAGCCGGGCGACCGGGAGTACGAGCCCCTTGCGCGCGACGTGGTGTTCGCCGACCCCGCGCAGGGTCGGCTGGATCCCGAGACCGACCGCGAGATTCGCGACGAGATCCAGCGCGCGTTCGCGTCGCTGGGCAGCGTGGTGGAGGCCCGCGCCCTGCTCGTGCAGCGGTACGGGCTGGTCTGTGTGCCAGCGTTGGCCGACGTGCTGCACGCCGCCAACAACGTGCCCGAGGTCTGGAACACCTTGCTCACGGTGGGCGCACTTCGCGATCAGGAGGGTCCGGCTTTTGAGCTAAGCCCCATTCTGCGGCCGCTGGTGAAGGTGCTCCAATCGACGGGCGACCCACACACCAACGGGATGGCGGCACTGGCCCTCGGCTGTTTCCACTATCACCAAGCGGAATTGCCGGAGCGCTACCGCGAGGGCCGCGACGAGTACGTCGCTGTTCCAGGGGTCGCCGTGCAATGGCGCCGCGGTGCAGAGGCCTTGCTGGAGGGGCGGCGCGAGCTCGCGCGGCAACTCGAAGACCCGTCGGCCTTCACGCGCATCGCCGCGACCTTCGCGCTGGCCAAGATGGGCGGGCGGGAGGCCGCACGGGAGTTCCTCAGCCACGACGCACCCGCTGCCAACCCCGAGCCTCGGCGCGCGCGCCTCCTAGCCCGCGCGTTTCTAGCAGCCGACGACGCCAAGGCCTTTGAACGCGTGTTGTGGGGCGTCGAGTCGAAGGCCGCCCAGACCAACGAGCGCGCTTCAGCGGCCCTGGCCGTCGCTGTCGCCACGCTGCAGGAGATTCCGCCCGATTGGGCCGTGGATACGGAGCGCGTCTTGCGCCACCTCCGCGGCACCGGTACGGGTTTGCCCGAAGAGCGCGCCGAGCGCATCTTTGCGGAGGGTGCCTGCGCGTGGCTGAATCAGGACAGTGACGCGTGGCGGGCCCTCTGGGATGAGGCCGTGCGCGCTTCCGCGGAAGACCTCGTGGCGACCGCAGCCGCCCAGATCCTCGTGCATTGCCCCGATGCCGAGATCGGCGAGCGCATGCTGCGCGCCGCGACCGGCTCCTCCAGGGCCCTCAAGCCGTCGGTGCTCTCCCTGGTCCTGCTGCGCACTGGCGAGAGCGGCCAGAGCGATGGATTGGCGTCCTTGGCGGAGTGGCTACGCGTGAAGTCGAAGCGGCCAGCGCCCGATGTGCGCTGGGATCCGCGCTGGTACGCCGCGATTGGCCTGCTGCGCGCGCTGCACGCCGGAAGGATCAAGCCGCAGCCCGAGCGCCAGCTCGTCGTGGACGCTCTGCGCAAGGCGGCGGGCGGCACCCTCGACAAGGACGCGGGCCTGCGCGCGGTACTGAGCGGCCTGTTGGAGGTGCACGGCGATCGGCTGGTGAACGCAGAGGAAGGCGCGCTCTACCGTCTACCGCGACCTGAAGTCGACCGGGCCGAAGCCAGCTTCGTCTGCCGCTACGGCCTGCTGACGGCCGATCCCGTCGATGCGTGTGTATTGCGCCTCAACGCGATGGTGGCCGACATCTTCGGCCTCGAGAACATCCCGCCTTGGAAGGCTGGCGGCGAGGGCAACCGGGAGGGTCAGCCGCAGCGTTTCCTCAAACGCTACCTCGAGGCCTATCCCTACTTCTCGCGGCTCGAGTTCCGCACTGAGCGCGGTCGGCGTCCGGCGCCCGCGTTGGCGGCCGATGCCAAGGGGATCGATCGATGACGGCGCGGAACGAGGACTTCCTGTTCGCCCAGGAGGCCTTGAACCTCGGCTACGTGACCGAGGCGCAGGTCGATGAGGGGTTCCAACTCCAGAAGCGCATGGCCGAGGACTTGCGCATCGACGAGCGCCTAGCGGTCATTCTGGTCAAGCGAGCCTGGCTGGCGGAGGAGCAGGCCCGGCGCGTGTACGCGATCATCGAGCCGGAGGGCGCGCACAGCCGCATCGAGGGCTACCGCCTCGTACAGAAGGTCGGCCGCGGTGCCATGGGCACCGTCTACAAGGCCGTCCACAAGGGCTTGAACCGGGTCGTAGCCATCAAAATCCTGCGCCGCGACCTCGCGACCGACAAGACGCAGATTGAGCGCCTCAAGCGCGAGGCCAAGTTGCTGGCCGACCTTGACCATCCGAACGTGGTTCGCGCGTTCGATGCGGGCGAGTCCAACGGCTTCCCCTACCTCGTCATGGAGTTCGTGGAAGGCGAGACGCTGCGCGATCGCATCGCGCGTGAAGGGGCGCTGCCGGAAGAGGACGCGCTGCGCATCACGCGGGGCGTCGCTGATGCCCTCGAGAAGGCGCGCCGCATCGGGATCGTGCACCGTGATGTGAAGCCCGGCAACATCCTGATCTCCAAGACGGGCACGCCCAAGTTGATGGACTTGGGCCTGGCCAAGGGGCCGATCGATGCGGCGTTGACCCAGCACGGCGCAACCGTCGGTACGCCCCAGTTCATGTCGCCGGAGCAGGCGGAGAGCCCCGACAAGGCCGACACGCGCTCCGACATCTACAGCCTCGGCGCCACGCTCTACGCGATGGTGACCGGCCGACCGCCCTTCGATGGCAGCACCTTGGCCGAGATCATCACGAAGGTGATGTCGCAGCAGCCGGTACCGCCACGGGTTCGCAATCCCTCGGTGAGCGTCGAGGTCAGTCACCTGATCGAGCGCATGATGCTGAAGGACTGCACGCTGCGCTACGCCACACCCGCGCTCGTGATTGCCGACATCGAGAGCATTCTCGGCGGCCAGTCGATCATCCCGCGCGGCTTCCAAGGCAACTGGGAGGCTTACCTTCTTCGCAAGCGGTTCCTGGCGTGGCGCAAGCGGATCCTCGTGGGTGCCGTCGCGGCCGTGACGCTGGGCGTAGGCGCCTGGGTGTATCTGGACCACAAAGAGAAGGACCTCGCGCGCCATGACATCGCCGCGCGCAGCGCGCAGCTGGCCGAGATACCGGGTGTGGGGCCGCAGGACGACATCGCGTCGCTCCAGTCGCGCATCGCCCGGCTGCGCGTGGGACAGGCCGAGCTGCAAGAGGTTGCGGATCAGGCGGACGTTGCCTTCACGCGGCGGGACGAGATCGAGAACCTGCGCGTGCGACTCCAGCGCGCCTTGGAGTTGCTGCAGCGCTGCGAGTCCCTGGCTGAGGCTGTGGCGCCGCTGCGGGCGTCAGGCGACTGGCGCGGCGCACTGCAGCAGGCCAGCCGCCACGAGAGCGAACTCGAGCGGAGCCCGCCTTCGCGGCGTTGCTGGACCGAGCTGGTCAGCGCCTTGCACACGGGTTCTGCGGAGGCACTCGCGAGCGCCCTCGTCGCCGCCGAGGGTCTCGGGGTCGCGGACATCGACGCGTTCCTCGCCCGTTCCGCGGCGCTGCGCGCGATCTACGAACAGCCGTGGATCGAGGAGCCGGGCTTCGCGCGGCGGCGTGAGGCTGTGCTGGCCGCCGACGACAAGTCGCGTCGGATTGGGCAGTGGCTCGGCGCGGAGTTGATCGCTCCGTTCGCGCCGTCCGTCATCAAGTCCCGACTTGAGGCGCATGAGTTCTATGACGTGCGCATGGCCTTCCGGGACGCGGAGCAGGCCCTCAGGCGCAAGGTCCAGGCCGAGCTCGACTCGTGGCCGCTGACCGCGGAGCGCCCGCAGCTCACAGAACAGCTGCTCGGCGAGCAAGGGCTCATCTCGCTGGCGATTCGGCGCGCGGACGAAGACATCGACCGCAGCGTGGAGGCCGTTTGGCAGCAACTGCGGGCGAGCCTGGACGGCCGCGCGCCGGACGAAGGCCAGCGCGCGCTGGCGGAGTTCTTCAATGCTGCCGACCGTGGTAACCACTACGAAGCCTATGCGAAGCAGGCGCGCGCCCTCCATGAAGCGCGTCAGCAGCAGATGGAGGTCCGCTTGCGCGAGGCGCGCGCGGCGTTTGAGCTAGCTCGGGATTCGATCCTGGGCGCGCTGCGGGCGGGGCAGATCGCCCGCATTCGCGAGGCGGCCGACGCCGCGATCGAGCGCGGCGTACTCAACACGAGCCAGAGGGACAGCATCCTCGCCCTGCGAACTTCGGCCGACGCCCTCGAGGCGCTGCACGATGGCGCGCTCGCTCATCTGGAGGCGATGCTGCGCGCCGACAACCCCGCGACGCTGCGAGACGTCGTCGTGCGCGATGCGGATGGCACGTGGCGCGAGGTGAAGTCGTGGAAGTTGGTGCGGACGCTGCCTGAGCGCCGCGCGCTCGTGCATCGCGTGCCGCGCGGCGATCGCCGCGGCGAGGTGGAAGTGCCCCTGGCCGACATCTCGTTGCCGACGCTGCTCGCGTGGGCGGGCAGCGCCGACCGAGCGCCCACAGGTCTGCTGCTCGACATCCTCGAGGTCGCGGCGAGCGAGGCCGCGGTCGACGAGCCCGGGGTCGATCTGCGCGCGCGCTTCACCCGCTACCGCGGCCTGCAGGCGCGATTCGGGGATTCCGGCCTCGCGGCCCCTTGGCGCCGACTGCTAGGCGAGCTCGCGGCCTCTTTGGAGGCTGCCCATGGGAAGCGCGAGGATGAGGCGGTGTACGCGATCGAATACATCCGCCAGCACCTCGTGCGCAAGGAGCGCTGGAAGCGTCTCGTCGAGCTCGTGGACGACATGCTCGATCCCAAGGGTCGCCTGTCCTACTCGAAGGCCGTCGAGGAGAATCGCGCCGACTTGGAGCAGAGGCGTACGTGGGCATTGGAGGAACTCGAACGCGACGAGTTGCGGCGACTGTTTCACGGCGACGTGCGCCCCACGGCGCTGCCGGCCGGCGAGACGGAGATTCTGTTCGACTTCGACGATCCGAATCAGTTGGAGAACTTCGAGAGCGGGTTGGCACGCCGGGAGCGCGTGGCGCGCGGGGCGACCGTCGTGACGCCGGGTGAGGAAGAAGGCGGCCAACTCCATCTTCTGCCCGGCATGCGCGAGTTCGTGCGGGACCGTCCGCTCGCTCTCCTGTCGATGTTCGATCCTGCGGCGCCCATTCGGCTGCAGTTCCGCGCGCACCTGTTGCGTGGTTCGTCGGTCCTCGCGTTCGACTTGGACGGCGTCCAGCTCGCCATCTGCTCGTTTGATCCCAACCTATGGAAGCGGCGGTTCCTCGATGGCGCGCCGCGGATGGCGGGCGAGACGGAACTCCCGGAGTTCGACTTCTACGGCATGGGACGCGGGGTCGCGTTCCACCAGGGCACGGGCTTCGGGCAAGACTTCCCGTATGGGGGGTGGGACTGGGCGGCCGAGGGCCAGGGCCGCCACTTCGTGCGGCTACGGGATCGCGCCTTGGTCGAGAAGGCGGGCGGCGCGCTGTTCGCCCTCGAGCCCGGCGGAAGTTCCGTCATGATCGCGGTCGAGCGGGATCGCGAGTTCATGCGCCTCTACGTTGGCGGCAAGCTCGTGCTCGAGCGCTCAAACCTCGAGTGGGCCATGCGCGGCGCGCGGAGCGAACGCGATCGCAAGATCCGCAACGGCTCCGGCCGGCTCCAGATCCTGAGCTGGTCGCCCATGGTCATTGATGATTTGACGGTGCGCGGCACCGTGACCGAAGCCTGGAAGGTAGCCCGCCGGGCGGTGCTGGCCGCAAGAGCCGAGCGCGATGAGGCGTCCAAGTGATGGTCCTGCAGCGCTACGGTCGGCCTGTTCGCGGAGGAGTCGCATGAGACAGGGTGATCGTGAAGCCTCCGAGTCGCAGGCCAACGCGCCGGATCTCCGCCAGCAGGCGGCGACGCGCCACTGGGTGACCCTGCGCGGCCTCGGCTCGCTGGGCCAGGGTCAGCAGGTCAATCTGCACCTGGGCGCCGTCATCATCGCGGGCCGCAGCCGGCACTGCGATTGGTCGCTGCGCCGGACGCCGCGGTTCCTCATGAGCGACGCTGCCGGACGCAAGGCCCTGAGGGCCCAGCTTGAGTTCACGAGCGTGAGCCGGCGACACGTCCGGTTGCGCTACGTCGCGCCCGATCAGCTCGAGATTGAGAATCTCTCAGGCAACGGCACGTATGTCGATGGCGTCCCGATCGAGCATCTCGTGTTGACCGACATCCGCACGAAGGCGCACCATCTGCGTCTCGGACCCGCTGGCGTCGAACTCGAGCTGCGCCCCGGTTCCCTACCGCTGTAACCCAGCGAGCAGGCCCGTGAGGCGCTCGGCGACGCGCTCCGGAGCCAGCGTACGCATGCAGAGTGGATCGGGGCATGCCCGCAGCGTGCAGGGTCGGCACGCGACATCGTCCTGGGTCATGACCGGCAGCAGCCCGGCCGTACCGTCGGCGCGCAGCCCATAGGGACCATAGATCGCTGGATCCTTGGGTCCGAACAAGCCGAGCAGCGGCGTATCCACGAGCGCTGCCAAGTGGAGCGGCCCCGTGTCGCCGGAGACGAAGAGCTCGGCGCGCCGAATGACCTCGACCAAGGCGGGCAGCGAGGGCGGCGCCACGGCGACCGCCCGGCCGCCCGCGCGCGTCACGACCGCTCGAGCGAGCTCCTCCTCACCCGGCCCGTACGTCACGACAGGGCGCCGGCCGTCCGCAGCCAGCGCGAGTGCGAGCGCGCCGAAACGCTCCGGCGGCCAGCGCTTGAAGGACCCGAAGCCGCTCGTGCCGGGGTGCAGCACGACGATCGCCTCCTGCGGCGTGATGCCAGCGCGCGCGAGCTCGGCCGCCGCCGCGTCGCGAGCCGTCGCACTCGTCGGGAACCCGGGCGCCAGGTAGGGGAGCGGCGCGCCTACGAGCGCACTGGCGAGGGCGAGATTGCGTTCGACGCGGTGACGCGCCGAGGGCGGGACGCGCGCACGGCGTTGCGTGAACAGCCGATTGCCCTCGCGCGCGTCGGGCGCAGCGAGGCCGAACCGGAGCCGCGCACCACTCGCCCGCGTGACGAGGCCTGACTTCAAGTTGCCCTGCAAATCGAGCGCGACGTCGTAGTCGCGCGCGCGCAGGGTGCGTGCGTAGCTCCGCGCCAGTCGCCAGAGGCGTCCGGGGCTGGGAACACCGCGCAAAGCCGCGTTCAGAGCCCGCCGCGGCAGCACATGCGCCGCGGTCAAGTCCGTGCGTCCCTCAAGCAGGGCCGCGGCCTTGTCCTCGACCGCCCAGTCAATTCGCGCGTCGGGAAAGCGGGCCCGCAGGGCGGAGAGAACAGGAAGGGCGTGAACAACGTCCCCTAGGGCGGACAATCGCACGATGAGGATCCGTGCAGGCCGGTCCTGAGGTGGTAACCAGAATGCCAGTGCACCCGCAGCACGCTGATCCGTCTCCGGTAGGCCGTCCTGTGGCGGTGCGGCGCCAGGGCCCTTCGGCCCTGATGTGGCGCGGTGTTGGTTATGGGAATCCGGCACGGGCGCTCTTCAGGTTGCTCCGGGGGGTTTCAGCGCGCGCCCGCCCTGTGGGTACCCTGGGAGGCCAGCGCGCGTTTGCCCACGATACCTCCGAGCCCTCGGATACCCACTGCGACGCGCGCCATCGCTTGCCCCCGTTGGAGAGACTTCCGTTGGACGATCTGGATTCCCGTTTGGCTGACAGGCCGGCTACTTCTGACAGGAAGGCTACGTCTGACAGGCAGGCGAGTTCTGGGGGCCGGCGGTGCTCCGCCGCAAGCCGCAGGACGGGCTCGCTCGGACGCAGCGTCGCACGCGGCTTGGTGCGCAGCGCGCTGCTCTGCATCCTGTCCCTGCCCGTGCTGGCTTCCGCACCCCGCGCTGACGCCGCCGACAAGAAGGCGCTGGATGAGTACTTCAAGGGCAAGGTGATCGCGCTCGAAGGCAAGGTCATCACGCTGCGCTACGACTTCCGGAAGAAGGATCAGGCCGAGGACTTCGTCGATCGCGTGCCGTTTCGAATCAAGCCGCGCAAGGAACAGCGCATCGGCTGGTTCGACGACAAGCTCGAGATCATCGGCAACAGCGGTGCGCGGCACAAGGCCGAGTGGGTCGACGAGGTCGTCGTCACGGCCACGTTCATTCCCGACCTCGAGAAGGATTTCGGCGGCTTCGTGAGCCCCGTGGCCGAGACCGAGGACTTCGCTCTCTACAGTTTCGTCGAGACATTCTTTCACGCCTACGACAAGAACGCCGGCGGCGACAACAGCATCATCAAGTTTGGCGCCCAGTGGAAAGAGACCGACGGCGAGGAGTTCATCGGCTTCCGCTACGGCCCGAAGAAGCCGCCCAAGGACCCCATCGCCATTGGCAAGTCCATCGAGGCGACCTTCGGGCTTGAGAAGAAGAAGTTGATCTTCCGCCTGCCCGAGTACGAACTCAAGAAGGCCGACTGGGGCGTGAAGCTCAAGCGCTGCCACGTCGGCTTCTACGCGATCAAGGGCCGGCTCCTGCTCGACAACATCGAGATCAGCGGGCAGCTCGCCTCAGACTGGCTTGACCGTGAGGGCATCGAGTTGCGTACGGCCAAACCCATCGCCGCCGAAGGCGAGGGTGGCATCGATTCCGAGACGGCCCAGCTCATGGAGACGCACGCGACGGGCGAAGCCAAGTCGACGCGTCAGCTCCTGAGCCTGCTCAAGGATGAGTCCCGCGAGCCCGTCGTGAAGGCGCTCATGGACTGCCTGACCCACGGGCCGAAGAAGACCGCCCAGTACGCCATCGACCTGCTCTATCACAAGGAGCCCAGCGTCCGGGACCGGGGCATCGAGATCATCGACGCTCACCTGGGCACTGACTACGGGTTCAAGGCCAAGGGCGCCGAGAAGGCCCGCAGCGCGGCCATTCAGAAACTCCAACAGGCCATCCAGGACGATCCCAGTCTCCTGGACGGCATCACCGAACGATCCGGAAAGACCAAATAGCGCGGACGGGGTAGAATGGAGCGCCATTCGCCCCCCGCGGAGAGGACATC
>JAQBWE010000088.1 GCA_027625315.1 Planctomycetota bacterium | reverse complement strand
ACAGGAGATCGGACGAAGGGCATGGAAGAAGGAAGCCGGATACCACCAGCAGGCCAGAGTCGAGAACGCATTCTTTCGATACAAGACGATCGTCGGAGACCGCCTGCGAGCACGCAGCGAGGCCGGCCGTAAGGTCGAGGCTCGTATCGCGTGCGATGTCCTCAACCGGATGACGGGACTCGGCAGGCCCGGGTCCGTGGCGATCGGAGCTTGAAGCCGAGAGCCCCGGGGGTAGATCCGCCACCGGCGGATCCATGCACCAACGCCGCGAAGGATCGCTCGTGGTTCCTGCAGCGCCTCGACGCCCTCGTTCACGAGATCAAGCGCGCGCGGTAGGTACCTGCCTCGTGCTACTGCTTCTTGCGTGCGCCGCCCGCAGGCGGCGTGTCGACCGGGCGGATGAAGAGGTCTTCCGTCTGCTTGTTGGCCATCGCCGAGGCGATTTCCTCGCACGCGATCAGCTGACGCAAGAGCGCCGGCGGCGCCGCGATCGCGAACGACTGCAAGTTGCCGAATACCTTCAGATGCGCGGGCCGTGCGTCTGACTTCGTGGCGGCGTCGTCGATGAGCCGCTCGACGACCCGCGCGGTGTCCTCCGCGCTCAGGAAGCGCTGCCCCGGCGGCGTGCACAGCGTAAACGTCGCCTGCACCGGCTCCTCTTGCCCAGACTCTCTCGGCTCAGACGCCCGCGCCTCGGACTCGTCCAGCAGCAGGCGCAACGCCGGATCGATCTTAGGTCGCGGAGTGGGCTTGGCGTCGGAGGGCATCGCGTTCGCCCCTCATTCTACTTCTTCTTGCGAGGACGCGGCTTCCTAGGCGCCTTGCTTGCCGCGGCACGCTCGCTCTTGGGAGTCTTGCGCGCCGCCTTGCTCCGCTTCTTGGGAGCCTTGCGCGCGGCCCTGCGTCGCTTGATGACCTGCGGCGGCGGCAGCGCCTCCAAGCTGCTGGATCCCGATACGGCGATGCGGAGTGCATCAAGCGCCCGCTTGGCGTCGGGCACACCACGGTTGGCACGTTCGCTCGGCATCGATGGCGGACGCTTGCAAGAGTCGAAGATCGCCGCCTCGATCTGCTCCATCGTCGCGGCGGGCACGGCATCCCACAGCAGCGCCGCGAGTCCCGCGATGTGCGGCGTCGCCATCGAAGTGCCCGACAACCTGCCATAGCGTCCGTTCGGCAAGGCGGAGAGGACGCCATCGCCGGGCGCGACGAGGTCCGGGACGAGGGGGTCATCCGGGCGGTTGAGGCGCTGACTGCTCGAGAACCCAGCCACATCGTCTGCGGCGTCGGAAGCCCCAACCGACAACACGAGCGCGTAGTTGCCTGGCGACCGGCTCGTGCCGGGCCCCTCATTGCCGACCGCGATCACCGGCAGCACGCCGCGCGCGCGCAGCGCCTGCATGAGCGGCAGAAACTCATCGCGATAGCCACGCAGGCCGAGCGACATGCTCAGGATCTTCGCGCCTGTCCCGACGATCCAGTCCATGCCGCCGAGGATGCGCGCGACCACATCGCCGCCTTCGATGACGAGCGCACTCGCCAACTTGGCACCAGGCGCGACGCCGATGGCTGTCGTCCCAACCGCGCGCCCGACGATCGTGCCCGCCGTGTGGGTGCCATGTCGGCCGCTGTCCCGCGCCTTGGCTCCGGGCACGCGGTTGCCCAGCATGTCGAACTCAGCGAAAGCGTCGATCGCGCCCTTGAGCGCCGGATGCTTCGCATCGACACCCGTGTCGAGATGCCCAACGAGCACGCCGCTGCCCGTGTAACCCTGATCCCAGAGCGCCTTCACGCCCAGCCGCTTCAAGCCCCACGTCAGGCCCTTGCTCTTCTTCACCTCCAGAGTGGCCACCGGGCGAATCAGACTCAGCGCCGGGGCTGGCGTCACGCTGTCTACCGCGGGGTCCTTGCGCAGGTTTGCGTAGCCCGTGGCATCCACGGTCCCGAACATGAGTCCGAGATTCGGATACGTACGCACGGCGCTCGCGGACTTGCGTCGGCCACAAGTGCGGCTCATCTCGGCGGCGAGCATCGACACCTGACTCGTCTCGCGCACGGCGAAGTGATTCTCGACACGCTTCATGGCCGGCTTCGCCTTGTTCAGGGCGGCCTTGTCCCCGGGCGCGACGTGCTTGAGTGTCACCAGCACCTGGGCGGCGCCGAACATCTTGAGTGTGCTATGGACCGTCATGGCGAACTCCCTTCTCTCTCCACGGCAATGCAAGCAGGGGCAACCGCGCGCAGGCGGTGCCACCAGACCCCCAGCGTACGACAATCAGACAGGACACGCAGTGGACTCGACTGCGGAGCGGTCTCAGCGGAAGGAGCGCAAGCGGGGTCGGTCCATTTCGTGCGGGCAGCTGCGGTCCGAGCGTGCGAACGCGGGATCGGGGTGCGTCCGGAGGCGGTCGGGTTCTTGGGGCGAGGTCGGTGAAGAACTGGGTCCCGACCGAGCTACGCGGGCGAGCTGGCGCAGCCCGCATGACCCGCGCGCTCTGTGATCGGGCCCCATGCGCGGCTACGCCGCGCATGGGTGGACAGTGCCGTGCACCGACCATACCCGGGCGGGCGGCACCCGGCCGGGAGTCCCCCCTGCGTCCCGCCCTGCGTAGACTCTGGCCCGCGCGGAGGGCAGGCACATGGGCGGCGACGGCACGAAGAGCATCTGGTGGAACGGCGGCTTGATCCCGCATGCCGACGCCAAGGTGCACGTCCTCACGCATGCCCTCCACTACGGCACAGGCGTGTTCGAGGGCATTCGCGCCTATCGCGGGCCGAGCGGCCTCAGCGTGTTCCGGCTGTCTGAGCACATCGACCGGCTCTTCGACTCCGCCGCGGCGTACAAGATCGACATGCCGGTCGCCCGTGACCGCGTGGTGCAGGGCTGCGTCGACGTCGTGCGCGACAATGCCCTCGACTCCTGCTACCTGCGCCCAATCGCGTTCGTGGGCTTTGGTCCCCTAGGCGTGTACTGGCGCAACAACCCGACGAACGTCGCGATCGCGGCGTTCCCGTGGGGCACATACCTCGGCCCGGAGGCTCTTGAGAAGGGTATTCGCGTGACCATCTCGTCGTGGACCCGGATCCACCACGCGCAGTTCCCCACCACCGCGAAGGGCTGCGGACAGTACCTCAACAGCGTGCTCGCCGTCCGCGAGGCCCACGAGAAGGGTTTCGATGAGGCCCTGCTCCTCGACCGCCACGGCAACGTATCCGAGGGCTCGGGTGAGAATCTCTTCGTGATCAAGAACGGTCGCCTGCGCACGCCCGGGCTCGATTCGTCGATCCTGCCGGGCATCACGCGCGCGTCGATCATGGAGCTCGCGGTCGACCTGGGCGTGCCGGTCGACGAAGGTGCGGTCACGCGCGGAGAGCTGTACACTGCCGACGAAGCGTTCTTCACGGGTACGGCCGCTGAAGTCACGCCGATTCGAGAGATCGACGGCCACATCATCGGCGCGGGCGGCCGCGGTCCCCTCACGACGAAACTCCAAGCCGCGTACCTCGACGCGGTGAATGGCAAGTTGCCCTCCAAGAAGCACTGGCTCACACCGGTCTAGATCAGGAGTCTCATGGCCGCCAAACCCAGCACCCCGCTCGCTTATCTTGCCTCCCTCGCTCATGATCGCCGCATCGCCCTCAGGACGATCCGCGCCGCGATCAACAAGGCGCTGCCGAAGGGCTACGTCGAGGGCATGCAGTACGGCATGATCGGCTGGTTCGTGCCGCATTCGAAGTACCCGCACGGGTACCACTGCGATCCGAAGCAGCCGGTCCCGTTCGTCAGCATCGCCTCGCAGAAGAACCACATGGCGATCTACATGTTCTGCGTCTACGTCGATCCCAAGAGCCCTGAGCGCTTCGCCAAGGCCTGGAAGAAGACCGGCAAGAAACTCGACATGGGCAAGGGCTGTGTGCGTTTCAAGCGCCTCGAAGATGTGCCGCTGAACGTGGTCACAGACGCGATTGCCGCCGCGCCCGTAGAGGCCTTCCTCGCAGCCTACGAACGCCTCATCCCCGCCAGCGTGATGAAGAAGCGTGCGGCAGCGGCCGCCAAGAAGCAGAGCACGGCGAAGCCGCCGGCCGCGCCCAAGAAGAAGGCCGCCTCCAAGAAGAAGGCGGCCGCCGTTAAGAAGGCCGCCCCCAAGAAGAAGGCAGCCTCTAAGAAGAAGGCAGCCTCTAAGAAGAAGTCCGCGCCCAAGTAGTAGGCCGCTCAGCGGCCCCTGGGAGCGCGGGCTACGGGGTCTTCTTCGGCGCCGGGAGCTCGTCCACGATGGCCTGCTCGAGCGTGCCGTTGTAGCTGCGCAGGTGACCGTCGGCACCGATGAGGTACACGCCCGGCATGCTCTTCATGCCGTAGCGCTTGGCCGTCACGCCGGTGTAGTCAAAGCCCACACCGAACGTCCACTTGCGATCCGCGAGGTACTTCGCGGTCCAATCCTTCTTGCCGTGCGTCACGGTTAGGACCTGGAGACCCCGCTTCGCGTAGGTGGCGTGCAGGCGGCTCACCTCGGGCATGAACTTCTGGCAGTGCGGGCACACCGGCAACCACACCACGAAGAGCGTCACGCTGCCGGCATAGTCGGCGACGGTCGTCTTGGCCGTCACGCCGTTGATGCCGTCGGTGATCGCGATCTCAGGCGCCTTGCCGCCGCGGGTATTGGCCGCATCGACGGAGACGGTGGCCGCCACGGCGACGAGGGCGACACAAAGGACGGAGAGAAGGAAACGGCGGGTGGACGAACGCATGGGCACTCCTACGGTGTGATCGAAGGGGCCAGCGTATGTGCAGATCGCCGCCCAGGCGCGATTGGGGCGCAGCGAGTCACCCGCGTGCCCGCTGCCGCCAGGCGGCGCCAACCGCCGGGAGATCGGGCAGCACGAGATCCGCCGCGGCGTGCGCCTCGGCCGGCGTGTACGGCCCCGGCACGAGCCAGGCCTGCATGCCGGCGGCGCGCGCGGCCACCAGATCGTGGTGCTGGTCGCCCACGTAGACACAGTGCGCCGCCTCCGCCCCCAGCTGCGCCGCCGCGGCGAGCAGGGGATCCGGCGCCGGCTTTGTGCGCGCGCCCGCGTCCTCCGCCGCGAGCAGACAGCCCACGCGCGCGAGAACACCTAGGCGGGCGTCCAGGGTCGTGACGTAGCGCCGCCAGGAGTTCGTCACGATGCCCAGGCGCTTGTGGGGTACTGCCGCCAGCAGCTCGACGGCTCCCGGAAGCCAGCCAGCCCTCTCGGCCAGCAGGGCGACGTAGTGATCGTCGCGCAGAGCGCGCAGCGGAGCGAGGCGCTCGCCGATGCCGAGTGATTCAAGGAGGGCCGGCAGGGAGCCGGCGCGCTGATACACGCGCTCGATGAACTGCGGTCGATCCATCTCAACGCCGTGCGCGCGCAGCGCGAACTCGAAGGCGTCCAACCAGAGCGGCACAGTGTCAACGAGCGTGCCATCGAGGTCGAATAGCAACGCGCCTTGCGGGTGTACTGCGCGCTGCGACATGCCATGCTCCGGGGCGCATTAGGTTACGTGCGACGGTCTCGCGTGACGCCGTTCGGCCCCCCCACCCCGGTATCCTGAAGGGCATCCCTCGGAGCCCGTCATGCGCACTCTGCTGCTCGTCGCCTGTTTCATCATCCTTGGTGCACCCTCGGCACTCGCCGAGGAGCGCGTGGTGCTCGACGAGTGGTCGGCGATGTTCGAGAGCGGAGTCAAGCTCGGCTGGCAGCACGAGCGCATCATCGAACAGGACGCCACGCCGCGTTTCGTGCGCACGCTCACGCGCCACACCCCCGTCGGCACCGCCATGCTGATCGATCGCCAGCGCGAAGAAGTGGATGCCAAGGGCCGCGTGCTCGCCTACACGCGCACGATGGATGGGCCGACGGGCAGCTACGCGATCAGCCTGCTCGGCCGAGACTACACCGTGGCCATCCGCAAGAATGAGCCTGTGACCGGCACGCTGGAGACAGACGCCGTCAGCATCCCCATCCGCTGTGTGCTGACGATGCGCGGCGAGTACCCGCAGGGTGAGCAGCGCGTCACGCGCGTGGACTTGCCGGGCGCCGGCGCCAAGGTGGAGGCCTACGTCTTCCGCAAGCAGGACGATGGCACGTGGCTCTATGAAGAGGACGGCGAGCGCATGCTGCGCGCCGCCGACGGTCGCCTGGTGCGGCACGACGCCCCCACCGCCCGGCCCCACTGGCGCGTACTCCCTGCCACGGCTGAGAACGCAGCCGCACGCGACGTGCGCGACGGCACCGATCCGGAGGCCGAGGGCCTACGCCGCGCTACCGCGAAGACTATCACGCTCGAGGCCCCGCCCGGGCCTTGGATGCTCCGGCGCAACGAGGAGCCCTCCGTCACGATGGTTGCCATGGAGCACCCGCTGCGTATCGCGGTCGCGGCGCTGGAGTTGTCCGCGCCGATGGGCGACACGGAGGAGGCGTACCTGGCGATCGCCGAGCAGGTGCGCGCGGGCTTCAACGGGAGCGGCGGACTGCCGGAGTTTGGCGAGCCGAGCCTCGGCACGTTCCAGGGTCAGCGGGCGGTCGAGTTCGCGCTCGAGGACAACTTCAAGATGGAGCCCGTCGAGGGCCGGGCGTGGCTCGTGCGCAACCGCGCCGGCGAGGCGTCCGTGATCTTCGGTTTCTACGCGGTGGATCTGCGTACGGCGTGCGCGCCCCTCGTGGCGGAGGCCCTCAAGAGCGTGCGCTTCGAGGCGCCCGCGGCCGGCGGCTGGATGCGCGTTCACGCCCCCGAGGCCGGCCTAACGCTCGAGATCCCCTCGAACTGGGCCCACGCCGGCGCGGGCGCACGCTGGCTCTCCCCCGGCCAAGCCTCCCAGGTCGCCGTGCAGCTTGGTCGGCTTGAGGAAGGCATGGACCCTGCGGGTGCGCAGCAGGTGTGGATCCAACAGATCAGCCGCAACCCGAGCATCAAGGACATCCGCGTGCTGGCGACGGCGGAGGTCGAGGTTGATGGGGTGGTGATGTACCGCACGACGGTTGCGGGGCGCGTTGCCACGGGAGACGACACGCCTGACGTGCCGATGGTCGCCGCCTCGAGCGGCGCCGTTCGCGACGACGGTGTGTTCGTACAGCTGATCCTCGTGGCGTTCCCCGACCTCAAGGGTCCGGACGCGGACCACATCCACGAGAGCGTGCGCTGGGTCAAGGCGACCAAGTAGGCGCCGCGGGCTCGCCTTACAAGTCGAGCGCGCGACCTGCCGTGGCCACGACTTCGTCGAGGCAGCCGGCGTCGAACGGACTCACGAGTCCGGCCGAGCGCACGAGATCCTGAAACGGCGCTTCCCCACCGCGGGCGCAGAGCGCGCGGTAGGCCTTCATCGCACCGGCGCGATCCGTCTCCGCGCGCACCCAGAACTGCAGGGCGCACACCTGCGCGAGCGTGTAGTCGATGTAATAGAACGGTACGTGATAGATGTGCATCTGGCCCTGCCACATGCCACCGTCTCGCGGCCGCTTCAAGTCGCCCCAGGCCCGGTGCGGAAGGTACGTACGCTCCATCTCCTGCCACATGGCCAAGCGCTCGGCCGGCGTGGCCTCCGGGTTCTCGTACACCAGGTGCTGGAAGTGGTCGACGGCCACGCCGTAGGGCAGGAACGTCAGGGCCTCGGTCAAGTGGATCCGGCGGAAGCGGTCCGCGTCCGCACCGAAGAACTTCTCCATGTGCGGGTACGTGAGGAATTCGAGGCTCATCGAGTGGACCTCGGCCGCTTCGGCCGTCGGCCAGAAGTAGTCCACCGTGGACTGGTTGCGGCTGGAGTAGTTCTGGAACGCGTGCCCCATCTCGTGGGTGAACACGCGCACATCGCCCTGCGTGCCGTTGAAGTTTGCGAAGATGAACGGCATGCCATGGGTCGGGAAACTCGTGCAGAACCCGCCGCCAGCCTTGCCCTGCCGCGACTTCAGATCGAGGAACTCGCCGTCGAGCATTCGGCGATAGAAGCCGCCGAGCTCGGGCCCCATGGCGTCGAACATCTCGCGCGCGCGCTCGACCATCCAGTCGTGGTCGCCCTGGGGTGTGGGGTTGCCCCGGACGTCGTGGACGGACTCGTCCCAGGTCATCAGCTGCTCGACGCCAAGGGACTCGCGCTGGCGCTCCCGGATGCGCGTGCAGAGCGGAACGACGAAGTCGCGGACCGCGTCGCGGTAGCGCGCCACGTCGGCACTGTTGTAGTCCGTGCGACCGAGCTTGCGGTAGCCGAGCTCGATGAAGTTCTCCAACCCCAGCTTGCGGGCCTGGGTGGCGCGCACCTTCACGAGCTCGTCGTAGATGCGGTCCAGCTCGGTGGCATTCGCCTCGAACCAGTCGTAGCGCACCTTGGCCGCGCGGTAGCGCAGGTCGCGGTCGGCGTGCTGGGCGTACTTGCTGAGCTGCGAGAGGTTGAGGGTCTCGCCTTCAAACTCGAACTGCGCCGAGGAAACCAACTCGGTGTAGGCGGAGGCGAGCCCCGACTCCGCCACGCTCTCGGCCTCAATCGACGGGTCGTAGCTGCCCACGGCGCAGCGCCAGAGCTCGAGCAGGTGCGGGCCATACTGGGTGCCAACCTCGGCGGCGTCGGGACTCTCGGCGATCCGGCGCATCAAGCCCGTCTCGAGTTCCTGAAAACGCGGCGAGAGTTCGTCGCGCACCTTGAGGGCCGCCTTGCGATCGACGTCGCGCGTGTCCTGCTGGAAGCGCAAACCCACGAGACTCCCCCACGTGCTCAGCTCGCGGCGCATCTGCTCCCAGCCCTCGAGCGCCTGCGCGCGTCCTGAGGCGTCGGGCGCGGCGTCGTAGGCCGAGCGGATCGCGCGGTAACGCTCCGCGATCGCGTCGTAGTCGGGGGTGGCGGCGCGGATGGACGAGAACTGGGGGTCGGTCATGGTGGGCTCCTGTCCGCAGCCTAGCCCACACCAAGGCCCTCGTCGGCCTGGGGCGGGAGCGCTTCGAGCCCAGCCGGTTCCCTTTCGAGGGGCCCAGGCCCCGGTAGCATGCCCGCCATGCGCGTACCCGCCCTCGTCACCCGCCTCGTCGGCCTCTGGATCCTGGCAGGGGGCGTGCTCAAGCTGCTCTTCGGCACGCCGGCCGATCTGCCCGATGTGCTGCACGATCTGCCGCTGCCGCTCGGCACGGTGTTCCAGGTCGCCATCGCAGTCGAGATCCTCGTCGGCGGCTTGGCCCTCCTGCGACCTTCGCTCGGTTGGCTCCCGGCAAAGGTGTTGACACTCGCGTTCCTCGTCGTGCTCAGCACGCAGATCGCCGGGGGCGAGTCCTCCTGCGGCTGCTTCGGCGCGGCGCTCATGATCTCCCCCATCGTCATGCTGATCATCGACGGCGTTCTGTTCGCACTGCTCGTCCTGGTCAAGCCCTGGCGCCTGAAGGCCGGCGAGCGCGAGTTCCCTTTCGCCGTTGTCGCGCCGGTGCTGCTCCTGGCCGCCACGATGCCGTGGCTGCTCGACCGGCAAGGAACGACGTCCGATCCGGGCGGCTCGGGGCTGCGCCGCTGGGTGCAGCTCGATGTGGCCTCGTGGCGCGGACAGCCGCTGGCGGAGACGACGCTCTATCCCCTACTGCCGCCGCCGCTGGGCGACGGGAGTATGAACGAGGGCATCGTGGTGATCTGGCGCGCATCATGCGAGGTCTGTGCGGAACATCTCGAGGTCTTGCGGGCCGTGGAACAAGGCCAGCGCCCGGTCATCCTCTTACAGCTGCCGGCAGAGTCGGACGACGAGACGGTCGTCGTCAAGGTGCTGCCGGAAGGCGCCTGGGTGATTCGCAAGGAGTTGCCGAGCGACCGAATATGGATCGTGACGCCACCGGCCCATGTGGTCGTCGAGGACGGCGTCGTCACGACCGCCCTCGAGGGCCACGAAGTCGTCGAACACAAGTGAGCCGGGCGCGGACGAGCCGCGCGTAGGATGCGCCCGTGATTAGCCCGCGCACGCTTCTTGGTCTCGTCCTCGCCCTGCTCCTCACCGCATGTGGAGACGACGCGCCCCCGGGCACGTGGTCCACAGCGGTGCGGCGCCTTGACGGCGTGCCCGTGGATCGCTCCGTCACGCTTTGGTTCGGGCCCGATGGCGTGCGCACGGCGCACACGGCCCTGGTCGAGGGCGGCGAAGCCATGGTCGTCGACGGCGTGCCTGGACCGACCTGCGACGCGGTCGAGGCCACCTGGGGCCACGAGTTCAGCGACGTCGGCACGGAGAGCGGCGGGACCACTGCGTTCGTCGGGCCCCAGGGCCGGCGCGTGGCCTATCCGGCGCGCGCGCCCGAGGGCAGCCGTTGGATCGTCGATGGCACGCCGGGCCCCTGGTTCGAGCGCGTCTGGCCGCCGACCTACAGCGCGGACGGCGCGCACGTCGCCTACGTCGGCGAACGCAACGACCGCGTGATCCTTGTGCGCGATGGCCAGGAGGTCGCCGAGTTCGAGTCGATCACGGGCGTCGGGCCAGGCGGCTGGCCGTCGGTGGTGTTCTCAGCCGATGGCACCCGGCTGGCGTGCGTCGAGCGCGCCGCGGAAGGCGGGCGCGAGCGCGCGTGGATCGACGGCACCTTCGGGCCGTGGTTCACCGAGGTGCGACTGCCCGTCTTCGCCCCCGTGGGGACGGATGTGGCGTACGTGGCCATCGACGGCCCGCCGCAGGCCCGCATGCGGATCGTACGCCGTGGCACGATCGGACCGGCGTTCGATGACCTCCGCCATCCGACGTTCTCCCGCGACGGTACCCGCCTCGCCTACTACGGGCGCCGGTCGGAGACGAGCGGACTTGTGCTCGACAACGTGCCCCAAAGTGACGGCCACACCGACATCGTCGGCGCACCCGTGTTCTCCGCCGATGGTGCGCGCGTGGCCTACATCGCGAGCGTCGAGGGCGGCTGGCAGGTCGTGCTGGATGGCAAGCCGCAGGCGACGCACGAGCGCGTCAGTGCTCTTCAGTTTCTCGCCACGGGCGACGTGCAGTACGTGGCGCACACGGGCGACCTGCACGCGCTGGTGCGCGGCGGCGTGCGGGGCCCCCCGTTCGAACACCTCGGGCCCGTGCAGGCGAGCGCGGACGGCTCCCAGTACGCCTACCGCGCCATGATGATGGGCGAGCGCCGAACGAGCGTGGTGATCAACGGTCAGGTGCGGGAGATGGGCGACACGTGGGCCACGGACCCGCTGTTCGCGCCAGATGGCAGCGCGGTGGCTTGGGTCGTGCACGACACGGGCAAGGCGCAGGTCGTCATCGATGGCGAGCCCGGACCGCTGTTCGAGCGGTTGGCGCCGCTGCCGTCTGACCGCTCGCTGCGGTTTCGCGACGCGCGCACGGTCGCGGACTTCGCCCGCCGC
>JAQBWE010000087.1 GCA_027625315.1 Planctomycetota bacterium | reverse complement strand
GGCTGTGCGGGCGCTGGGGAGCGTGGCTGTGGGCCGGCCGGGGGTCCCGAAGGCCGCCGAGCCGTCGCCGCCGTGATAGACGTGGCGCGTCGACCCGCGCGGCTTGCGGACCTCGACCGCGATCGTGCCGGAGCCAGCCTGACCCGGCTTGGCCCCCGCCATCACGGTGTAGATCCCGGGCTTGGGAGCTGTGAACGTCAAGATCATCACGTCGTTGCAGACGCGGCTGACGCGCGGCGGGAGGCAATCGCAGGGCACTTGGCTGCTGTCCAGCGCCGGGCCGCCCCAGGGATCCTGGACGGCCAAGATGTCGGGCACAAAGTCCTCGCCGCGGTCGCGGGTGACGCGGATCGCCACGAACCCGCCGCGCGGAGCGGAGAAGTAGAGCGGCTGCGGGGCCTCGGCTGAGAGGTGCGTCCGCCGCGGCGCCGGGGCCGGGAAGCCTAGGCTGTGCTCGAAGCTGTAGACGATCTCGCGCCCCGTGTAGGTCGGGGTGGCGATGACCTGGTAGATGCCGGTCTTGGGCAGGACGAGCGCGACGACCTTCACGGTCGCGGAGCCCTTGTCGAAGCCGACCGCCACGGGAACGGGCAGGCGCTCGCCGTCGGGGTCCAGAATCTCGATTGTCGGGGCGGCCTCGGCGGCATCGCCGGAGCGGACGGTGAAGTCCAGCACGCTCGACTCAACGCCCTCGAAGGTGAAGGTCTGGGTCGGACGGTCCTCGATGACCCGGCCGACCATCGTGTCGGCCTCGCCCACGTGCGTGTTCATCGACGTCGGCACGCTCGAGCGGCAGCCGGTGGTTAGCCCGGCGCATGCCAGCGCGAGCACAGCGAGACCCAACGCCGACGCGGCGGGGTTCCTGAGTCCAGAGCAGCGGTTCATGCGATCCTCCCGATCGGGGCCGGCCACAGGGGCAGTCCTTCGTCCCGCACGGGGCGACCCTAATGTATGCATCGGTGAACCACAGGGTGTTGTGCACTATTGCCGGAATCGACACCACCCGTGGGGCAGGTCGCGACGTCGATCTGGCCGTCTTCGCGGCGTTCGGCGCTGAGGGCCGGGCCGTCATCACGGCCACGGCGGCCCAAAGTGAGGACGGGGTCCACGCGGTGACGCCGCGGCCGGCCGCGGCCGTGGCGGCTGAGCTGGCCGCCGTTCTGTCAGACCCGACGTGCACGGCGCTCAAGAGCGGGATGCTCGCGACGGAGGCGATCGTGCGAGCCGTCGGCGCCGTGCTCGGTGCCCAGAAGCCGCGCCCGTTCGTGGTGGACCCCGTGCTGGCGGCGGGCGCGGGCGGGGCGCTCCTCGATGAGGCCGGCGTCGAGGCCCTGCTTCAGGCCTTGGGCCCCCACACCACCCTGCTGACGCCCAATCTCCCGGAAGCGGCGCGGCTGCTCGGCCAGTCCGCCGTGGACGCACGGTCCGCGGCTCTCGCGCTGCACGCCCGGGGCTGGCCGGCGGTGCTGGTGAAGGGCGGCCATAGCCAAGCGGAGGGCGCCGTCGTGGATGTGCTCGCCACCGCCCGCGGGAGCGCCCACTTCGAACGACCGCGGGTCGCCGGAGGCAACGTGCGCGGCACGGGCTGCGCCTTATCCGCGGCCATCGCGGCTGCCCTCGGAGCGGGCCTGCCCCTCGAGGACGCCGTCCGCCAAGCGGGGGATTGGCTGCACGCGCTCCTCCGGGAGGCACACGCGGCGGGCCGCGGCACGCTGAGCCCCGAAGCCGTGACCCTTCCGCCTCCGAGGCCAGGGGAGTAGGCTGCGCGCGCAGGTCAGGGAGAGAACGTCCCCGTGAAGGTCGCGATCATCGGCGCCGGAGTGCTCGGCACGTCCCTTGGCATCCTCTTGCGCCGAGCCGGGTACGAGATTGCCGCCGTCTGCAGCCCGAACCGACGCTCGGCGCGGGTCGCGGCCACGCTGATCGGCGCGGGTGACGTGGTCGGCGACAACGGGCTCGCGGCAATGGGCGCGGACCTCGTGCTGCTCGCGGTTCCGGATCGCGCCATTCCTTCGGTCGCCATCGAGGTGTCGGCTGGTGGAGCGCTGCGCCGCGGCGCCGTCGTGGCCCATTGCGCGGGTGGGCTGCCCGCGGGCGTGCTCTCAGGCGTGACGGCGGCGGGCGGGCACCGGGGTGCGATCCACCCGCTCCAGAGCTTCGCCGACGTGGACACGGCCGTACGCATGCTCCCCGACACGTTCTTCTTCCTGGAGGGCGACTCCGAGGCCGTCGACGTACTCCGGAGCGTGGTGATCGCCCTCGACGGCCGACCGGTCGAGATTCAGGGCTCGAACAAGGCGGTCTATCACGCCGCCGCGTCGGCCGCGTCCAACTTCCTCGTCACGCTCGTGGACTACGCGGTGACGCTGCTGCACCACGCGGGCGTGCCGCGCGATGCGGCGCTCGCGGCCCTGCTGCCCCTCATCCGCGGGACGGTCGAGAACCTCGAGGCGGTCGGCCTACCCGACGCCCTGACGGGGCCGATCGCCCGCGGCGACATCGGCACGGTCAAGCGCCACGTCCGGGCGTTGGAGAAGTTGCCCGGGGACCTCGTGCAGACCTACCGCATCCTGGCGCGCAAGACCATCGGCGTGGCGCAAGCCAAAGGCACGATCGACGCGGACGCCGCACGGCAGTTGCTGGACATCCTCGAGGGGCCGAGTTTCTCGCCGGGCTAGTCCCCACACGCGATCGGGCTCGGCCGGGCCTTCTACACGGGACGCAGACGCCGTACCCTCCAGGGGTGTACGCCGACCAACAGCGCTTCTGGACTGCCCTGCTGAACCTCCAGCGCACTTGGGTCGACGACGATGCGGCGATGGGCTTCATCCCCCCGCGCCACCGCGACTTCGAGCAGCCGCCGCTCTGGCCGTGGCCGAAAGCCCAGGCGTACCTCCTCAACAACCTCGAGTTGCTGCGTGAGAACTTCCGCAAGCTCGAGGCGGGCGAGACGCTCGACTTCGACGAGCTCAATCACGGACTCGCCGACCTGACCCTGAAGCTGCAGTCCTGGGCGAGCGGGCCCGCGCTGCGCAAGGCCGCCACGGCCAAGGCTGAGCTCGCGAGTCGCCTGGAGGTCCTGCAGGTCACCTCGGCCTTGGACGACCTCAACCCCGGCACGCGCTACATCCGCGCGACCATCCAACGCGCGTTCTACTACTTCGCGCAGTACGTGGACGCACGCCTCTCAGATCCCCTGTACCCGGACGCAACGCCGGGTCGGCTCCGCGTCCAAGTAGACGCCGGTGGGGATCTCGTCCTCGTGGAAGCCGCGGCCGAGCCGCACGGAGGCCCGGCGTGAGTGACAGCCCGCACGACGAGTATCAGAGCCCCCTGGTGACGCGCTACGCCGGTCGCGCCATGCGCCAGCTGTTCTCGGAGCGGCATCGGATCGAGACCTGGCGGCGCCTGTGGATCGGACTGGCCGAGTCGCAGCAGACGCTCGGGCTGGCGATCTCTGATGAACAGATTGAGGAAATGCACAAGGCCGTCGCCGTGATCGACTTCGCGAAGGCGGCGGCGTACGAGGCGCGCTTTCGGCACGACGTGATGGCCCACGTGCACGCCTTCGGCGACGTCGCACCGCAAGCGCGCGGCGTCATCCACCTGGGCGCCACGTCCTGCTTCGTGACCGACAACGCCGACGCGATGATTCTGCGGGATGGCCTGAGTCTCATCGAGGCCAGCGTCGCAGAGGCCGTGGCTGCCCTGCGCGGGTTCGCTGAGCGCAGCGCCGGCGTGCCCTGCCTGGCGTACACGCACTTCCAGCCCGCCCAGCCCACGACGTTTGGCAAGCGAGCGTGCCTCTGGATCTATGACCTCCTGGAAGATCTCAAGGCCATCGCCCACGCCAAGACGAACGTGCCGTTTCTGGGCTCGAAGGGGACGACGGGCACGCAAGCAAGCTTCCTCGCGCTCTTCGAGGGCGACGCGGAGAAGTGCGAGCAGCTCGACGAGTTGACGGCGAAGAAAGCCGGCTTCCTGCGGGCACTCCCGGTGTCAGGGCAAACCTATCCTCGCAAGGCGGACTACACGATCGTCGCGGCGCTCGGGGGCGTCGCGGTCAGCGCCACGCGGTTCGCCAACGACGTGCGACTGCTCTCCGGGCTGCGTGAAGTGGCGGAGCCGTTCGAGAAGGAGCAGATCGGCTCCAGCGCGATGGCCTACAAGCAGAACCCGATGCGCTCGGAGCGCATCACCGCCCTCGCGCGCCACCTCATGGCGCTCGTGCCCGAAGCGGCCTCCACCGCCTCGGCCCAGTGGCTCGAGCGCACGCTCGATGACTCCGCGGCGCGGCGGATCTTCCTGCCTGAGGCGTTCCTCGCGGCCGACGCCGTGCTGAGACTCGTCATCAACGTCGCGCGCGGGCTGCACGTGAATGAGGCCGTCGCGCGGGCGCGGCTCGTGAAGGAACTGCCCTTCATGGTGACGGAAGAGATCATGATGCTCGCGGCGAAGGCGGGCGGGGACCGCCAGAGCCTGCACGAGCGCATTCGGCAGCACAGCCTCGCCGCCAAGGAGCGGATCGTGGCCGGCGCGGAGCGCAACGACTTGATCGAGCGCTTGCGCGGTGACGACGCGTTCGCGGCCGTACGCGACCAGCTGGACGGCATGCTCGACCCCACGCGGTTCACGGGCCTCGCCGAACGTCAAACCGGGCGGTTCCTGACGGGCCACGTGGACCCGGCCCTTGAGCCGTACCTCGAGGGGCTCGGGCGTGAGGTCGACATCAGGGTCTAGCCGACGGACTGGGCTGCGGGCCAGCCCGCCGTTCGGCTTCTGTAGGGTTCGCACGATTTTCGTTCAGGTCCTCTGAGGGGCCGGTCGATGGGAGTCGCGGAGCGGGATCTGGTTGGACGCCAGCCCCCGGTCTCAGGATGCGGTGGTCACGCGAGAACGCGATGACCCACCAAGCAGCGCTCAAGACAGCCCTGGCCCTGGTCGGGTGCATGCTCCTCGTCGGATGCGGCGGAGCGGCCTCGACGGCCAGCGAGCAGTTCCAAGGCCCCGGCGGCGGTTCCGTCGGCCCGGCCGCGCTCGTGATCACGACCACCGACGTCCCCGCGGGTTCGCGTGGCATCGCCTATCCCACCACCTCGCTCGCCGCCAAGGGCGCAACCGGCGCCCTCGTCTGGCGCGTCGCGCACGGTGATCTGCCTCCGGGTGTCTGGCTGACGAGTGACGGCCGCCTCATCGGCACACCCGCGAGTACGGGCATCTTCGAGTTCACGGCCCAGGCCAGCAACGGCACGGCGGCCGCCGAGCAGCCGCTCGCCATCGCGGTCGACGCGTTCGGACTCACGGTCGTATCGGGTCTCCAGTACGGCGACGCGTGGACCGGCCGCGCCCTCGCGCTGCGCTGTGCGGGCCGCAAGGGCCAGGTTCAGTTTCAGGTCGAGACGAACGGAAGCAACGGTCGCCTCGACCGCGTCGACGCGACTGCCGGCACGGCCGTCTGGATTCCGGGCACTGCAAACGTGCAGGGAACGATCGACGTCCTGCGCGCGGTCGACACGTCCACCGGAGAGACGGACGTGCTCGAGTTGCGTGTGGCGACCGACCCCACGGAGCAGCATGTGGCGCGCTTCGGTACGTGCGACAACTGGGAGTTGGCGTGGTGGACCAAGCAAGGCGCCCACCCGTTTGCGACAGACTTCCGCGCGGCGCTCGCGCGCCTTGGCCTGCGTGGTCCTTCGGCGTTTGGCGCGGGCGAACGTGAGTGCGATCGCCTGGCGGAGCTGCTGGTTCAGGTTGAGATCCTGCGCCACATCAACCCGCTGTTCCTGCGGAACGCGGACGGCACGGCCGGCCCCGACGGCTTGCCCATCGCCTTCGCCTTTAGCCAGCCCGGGGCGGGCTACGTGGCTCCGGCCCAGGGCCGGTTCATCAGCGGTCGCGCGAACGGCTTCAGCGTGATGGCGCTCTGCGCGCAGAGCGGCGCGCGCGCGGCAACCGGCGTTGCGTTTGGCGACGCCGTGGGCAACCCCAACCACGAGCACAACGCACCCGGCGGTGAGTTCGGCGAGTTGGGCGTGTTCGTCAACACGATCGCCGACCTCGTTGAGCGCATGTTCCCCATGTACGGGTCGACGTTGACCGACGACGCGGTGAGCCCCGCCGACGTGCCCGCGCTGCTTGCGCTGCTGCACGGCCGGCCGAGCCCTGGCGGTCGCTATGACCTGCTGGCCTACCAGGCGCACGCCTTCGCGAAGAGCGTCGCGTACGTCACGGCCCACGAGGTCGGTCACAGCCTCGGGCTCGCCCACACGAGTCAGTTCGTCCCGGGCGCGATCATGAACAGCACGGCCATCCTGGGCCCGCGCGCTGACTACCACTTCACCGCCGAGTCGCTCGCGATCCTGCGCCAGGGTCTCCCCGGCGCCGGTCGTGGCGGCGTCCTGGCGCCTCAGAGCGGCCCTCTGGCGATCGCCGCACTCGGCGCGGCCCCCGCCGGCATCCACGTATGCGGAGACTGCGCCGGCCACTAGGTCGCTTGTGTGAGCCTGTCTTGCACCTCGGACGTGCGGCGGCCTGGGCTGGGGGCGATCGAGCCTCGGTTCGGGATGGCGCGCTGCTCCTTCCGAACTACGCGCGCGAGCTAGCGGAGCGCGCATGAGCCGTCCGCACTGTAGTCGGGACCCGGGCGCGGCCCCGCCGCGCTTGGGACATGAGCCGTCCGCACTGTAGTCGGGACCCGGGCGCGGCGTAGCCGCGCTTGGGAGTTGAGACAGGCAGGCGACGGTCCTCACAGGTCGGAGGGCCATTCGGTCGATGAGGGGCTCGGATGGTAGGACCCGCCGGACACTAAGCCCATGCCTTGTTCTCGTCTCACACGCCTCTTGGTACTGCCCCTCGTCGTCCTCGCCCTCGCGGCCTGTGGCGGCGGAGGCGGCGACAGCATCCCCGCTGGCTCCGGCGGCGGTCAGAGCGGGCCCGCGGCCCTCGTCATCACGACGACGAACCTGCCCGGCGGCAGTGTCGGCACGCCCTACGCCACCACCCAGCTCGTCGCGGCGAACGTGCAAGGCACGCCCGTCTGGACGGTCGACAGCGGCACCCTGCCGAGCGGCCTCACGCTTTCGGGCACAGGGATGGTCAGCGGTACGCCGGAGAGCACGGGCTCGTTCGCGTTCGTCGCACGCGTCGATGACGAGGCGGCGATGGACACCCAGTCGCTCGTCGTGGCCGTCGACGTGCTCGGCGTCAACATCATCTCCGGCCTCACGGTGGGCGACGCATGGTCCGGCCGCGCGGTCAGCCTCGCGGCAAGCGGCGCCGTCGGCAACGTCACGTTCGCAGCCGTCACGAACCAGAGCGGCGGCAGTATCACGACCCAGAATCCCGCCGCCGGTACGGCGACGTGGACACCCGGCCCCACGGCCGGCTCAGGCATCGTCGACAGCGTGCGCGCAACCGACACCGGCAGCGGCCAGATCTTCGACGTCGTGCTCTCCGTCATGCCGAATCCCGCGTCGTCCCACACGGCGTCGTTTGGCTCAAGCGACGTGTGGTTCATCGACTCGTCGCCGAAGACCGGGACGCACTCCTTCGCCTCGGACTTCCACCAGGCGCTCGCCGACGCCGGCTTCCGGGCCCCCACGAGCACGGACGCCACCGGCACCGAAGCCGACCAGTTGGCCGACCTCTGGATCCGTCTTGAGGTCCTGCGCCATCTCAGCCCGATGTTCCTGCGCAACGCCGATGGCTCAGCGGGCGCACAAGGCCTCGCAATCACATTTCCGTTGGACGCGCCGGGGAGCGGCTACACCAAGCCGACGGCTGGCAACTCGCTGCTGGGCTCGCCCACGCGCTACAGCGTGATGGCGCTCATTCGCGGCACGCAGAGCGGCGTCATCGGAACGGCATTCCTCGACAGCGCATCCAACAGCTGGCATGAGAACGACACGACATCGGGCGCGCTTGAGCTCGGCGTGTTTACCAATCAGATCGTCCCCATCGTGAACAGCAGCTACGGCAATCCCCTGCCGGCGGCGCCGGTCGGCGCGTCCGACGTGGCCGCCCTCGAAGCCCTGCTATACGAGCTGTCCAACCCCGGCGGTCGCTACCTGGTACTGCGCACGCAGGGCCGCGGGCTCGCGAAGTCGCTCGCGGCGGTCATTGCGCACGAGGTGGGCCATAGCCTCGGCCTCGACCACACGAGTCCCTCGCAGCCGGGTTCGATCATGAATCCCTCGGCAGCGATTGGTCCGACAGCGACCTACAGTTTCACGGCCGCGGACGTTACGCAGTTGCAGGGCGCACTCCCGGGTGCCGGCAAGGGCACAGCCCCGCAACACGCCCAGAAGACCGGCGTCCCCGCGGCAAGCGGCGGCGTTGTGGTGTGCCACTGCCGTGCCTGCGAAGCACCCTAGGGCACGGCGCACGCCATTCGGCCAGAGGCAGGCCCGTCCTACGCGCATGCGAACGGACTGTGGCCGCAGCGCGGCCTCAACGGGCGCAGCGCCCGCGCGGACAGGCGCGCATCGGTCCAACACGGCGCGCGCTTCGCGCAGCAGGCGGGCTACAGTGTCGCCTTCGCCGCCAACGTGGAGCCGCAGCCGTGTCGCCCGTCTTTCCGAGTGTCCAAAGCGATATCGATCCCCAGGAAACCCAGGAGTGGATCGAGTCGCTCGAGGCCGTCCAGCAGTTCAGCGGCCCGAACCGCGCCCGGTTCATCCTCGCGCGGCTGCTCGCCCGCGCGCGCTCAGGCGGCTACGTGCCGGATCAGCTCCTCAGCTCCGACTACGTGAACACGATCGCCCAGCGCCACGAGCCGGAGTTCCCCGGCGACGAGGTGATGGAAGAGCGCATCAGCGACATCATTCGCTGGAACGCCGCAGTGATGGTCACGCGCGCGAACATGAAGCACAACGGCCTCGGTGGCCACATCTCGACGTTCGCTTCGAGCGCCGAGCTCCTCGACGTCGGCTTCAACCACTTCTTCCGCGGCAAGGACAGCGATCGCTCTGGTGACCAGATCTACTTCCAAGGCCACGCGTCGCCCGGCATCTACGCGCGCGCGTTCCTTGAGGGCCGCCTCACAGAGGACCAGCTCGACCGCTTCCGTCGGGAGGTCGAGCGCGGCAAGGGGCTCAGTTCCTATCCGCATCCGCGGCTTATGCCTGACTTCTGGGAGTTCCCCACCGTCAGCATGGGCATCGGTCCGATCAACTCGATCTACCAGGCGCGCTTCAACCGCTATCTGCAGGCGCGCGGGATCGCCGACACGAGCAATGCGCGGGTGTGGTGCTTCGTGGGCGATGGCGAGACCGACGAGCCGGAAACCCTCGGCGCCCTCTCCGTCGCGGCGCGCGAAGGCCTCGACAACCTCACGTGGGTCGTCAACTGCAATCTCCAGCGCCTGGACGGCCCCGTTCGTGGCAACGGCAAGATCGTACAGGAGCTTGAGACGGTGTTCCGCGGTGCGGGCTGGAACGTCCTGAAGGTGCTCTGGGGCACTGAGTGGGATCCGGTCCTCGAGCGCGACAACAAGGCGCTCTTGCGTCAGCGCATGAACGAGGTCGTCGACGGCGAGCTGCAGAAGTATCGCTCGATGGATGGCGGCTACATCCGCCAGCAGTTCTTCGGCACGAGCCCGGAGCTGCTCGACCTCGTGTCGCACCTCTCCGACGACGATATCTGGGGCATGCGACGCGGCGGGCACGACATGCGCAAGATCTACGCCGCCTACCGAGCGGCGGTGGACCATCGCGGTCGGCCCACGGTCGTGCTGGCACAGACCATCAAGGGCTACACGCTCGGCGAAGGCTTCGAGTCGAAGAACGTCACGCATCAGATCAAGAAGATGTCGGGCGATGAGCTCACGAGCTTCCGCGATCGGCTCGGCTTGCCCATCCCCGACGGGAAGATGGACGACCCGCCGTACTACCACCCTGGGGCGAAGAGCGACGAGATCCAGTACCTGCTGGAGCGCCGACGCGCGCTCGGCGGCTCTGTCCCGCGCCGCATCTCGACCTTCACGGTGGACTTCGATCCGCCGGCCCACGACCTCTACGAGGAGTTCCAGGAAGGCACGAAGAACCCCGGCGGCGTGTCCACGACGATGGCGTTCGTGCGGCTGCTCACGAAGCTGATCAAGGACAAGGGCATCGGCAACCGCATCGTGCCCATCATCCCCGATGAGGCCCGCACGTTCGGCATGGAGCCGCTGTTCCGGCAGGTCGGCATCTATGCCGCCCGTGGGCAGCTCTACGAGCCGGTCGACAAGAGCCAGTTGCTCTACTACCGCGAGAGCAAGGACGGCCAGGTGCTCGAGGAGGGCATCACCGAGGCGGGCTCGATGGCGAGCTTCACCGCAGCAGGCACGTCCTACGCGACCCACGGCCAGCCGACCCTGCCGTTCTACATCTTCTATTCGATGTTCGGCTTCCAGCGCATCGGCGATCTCGCGTGGGCGTTCGCCGACGCCCGCGGCCGCGGGTTCCTCATGGGCGCGACCGCCGGGCGCACGACGCTGAACGGCGAAGGCCTTCAGCACGAGGACGGACACAGCCACGTGCTGGCGACCACGTTCCCGAACGTGCGCGCCTACGACCCGGCGTTCGCCTACGAGATCGCCATCATCATCGAAGACGGCATCCGGCGGATGCTCGCTGAAGACCACGACGTCTTCTACTACATCACCATTCAGAACGATAACTACCCGCAGCCGGCGATGCCCGCCGGCGTGCAGGACGGTGTGCTCAAGGGGCTGTACCGCTACCGGACGAGCTCGGCCAAGCACAAGCTCAAGGTGCAGCTGTTCGGCAGCGCGGTCATCCTCAACGAGACGCTACGCGCCCAGGAGCTGCTCGAGGCTCACGGGGTGGCCGCGGATGTCTGGTCGGCGACGAGCTATCAGCTGCTCCGCAATGAGGCGCTCAAGTGCGATCGCTGGAACCGACTGCATCCTGAGGACGAGCCGCGCGTGCCCTACGTCGCGCAGGTCCTCGAGGGTGTCCCCGGTCCGATTATCGCGGCGTCCGACTACGTGAAGTTGGTGCCGGACCAGATCCGCCCATGGATCAACACGCGGTTCGTAACGCTCGGCACCGACGGCTTCGGCATGAGCGACACACGGGAGGCGCTACGCCGCCACTTCGAAGTGGACGCCGAGTCGATCGTGATTGCCACTCTGGATGCGCTGGCGCGCGACGGCTCCATCAAGGCCAGCATCGTGACCAAGGCCATCAAGGACCTCGGCTACGACGCTGAGAAGCTGCGCCCGACCGCGGTGTAGTTCGCGCCTCGCCTGCTGGCCTCGCCTCGCGTCGCTCCCAACTCGACAGGTGAACGCCTACGCCAAAAAGTAACCGCTCACCTCATTCCGAAGTGGAGAAGCCGACTCGGCTGGCTCAACCCCGTCCGGAAGCAGGAT
>JAQBWE010000086.1 GCA_027625315.1 Planctomycetota bacterium | reverse complement strand
GGTCGCAGCACCTCGGTGCCCCTGGTTCACGGCGGGCCGACCCAGCCGGAGCCCGCCACCCGGCGCCAGCTGCCCCTGCGGCCGCGTCCCGGCTGCACGGCGGACGGCTGAGGCGTCTAGTCCCGGCCGGCGGCCGGGCCCTACGCCCTTCGGGTTCTCGCAAGACGCGCAACCTTCCTCCTTGCGTCCGGGTACCAGCCCTGGGCTAGACTGATCCGGTTCCACGCCTTGGAGTTCTCATGCGCAAGACCCTGACCACCGTGGGTGCCTGCCTGCTGGCCGCCACCTTCATCCTGATGCCGTTTGAGTTCGCCGACGCACGTGGCGGCGGTGGCGGTCGCAACAGCGGCGGTAGCCGTGGTGGCAGCGACATGGGACGCAGCACGGGCCGCGCCGCCAAGGGCAAGAAGGACAAGGACGCGAAGGCCGACCGCGAGCGCGACGGCCGCGAGAACCGCGACGGCTCCAAGCGCGACGCCGCCGGCGACGCCGCGTAGCGAGCGCGCGGCCAGGGCCGCGGCCGATCGTTTGCGTTGACTCCGCGCGCCCTGAGCACGAACCGCAGGGAGGTGCGCGCATGCTGAATCTCTACTCCGTCTTCCGCACAGGATGCGTTGCTGCGCTCGTGGCCGCGTTGGGCCTCGCCACGCTCCATTCCGCGCGGGCCGAAGAATCGCCCCCGACACCGCGGGAGCTCGCGCGCGCTGGCCGGTTCGATGAAGCGCGTGATGCGGCGCGCACGGCACTCGCCGCGAGTCCCGCCGACGCTGCGCTCGGCCGGCTACTCCAAGACGTGCTGCTGGAGCTCGGCGAGCGCGAGGCCGCCGTGGCGGCTGTGCCCGCGGAGGCGCCTGCGGTCGTCCAGGCCGGGCTTCGCGCACGGCTGCTGACCGGCAAGGACGCCGTGAAGGCGCTCGGCGCCGCGACCAAGGACGACGACGCGCCGATGGGCTTTCGCCTGGATCTGGCGCGCGCGCAGCTGAACGCGGGCAACGAATCGGCGGCCGAGGCCACGGTGACGTCGTACCTCAAACAGCGACCGAACGACGCCGACGCCTTAGCCCTGCTCGGCGCCATTCTCGCGGCCCGCGGCAAAGACACCGCCGCGCGCGAAGTGCTCGAGCAGGTCCTCGAAGCAACACCCGGACACGCGCTGGCGGCGATCACGCTCGCGCAGGTACTCGCGCGCGGCAAGACGCCCGCGGAGAGCCGAACCGTCCTCGAAGCGGCGCTCACGTCCTACCCCAAGCACCCGACGCTGCTGCTCGCGCTCGCCGACGATCAAGTCCGGATGGGCGAACTCGACGCGGCGCTCGTCACGCTCGCCCCCGTGCTCGACCTGCCCACGCCAAAGGCTGATGTCCACGCGCGCATGGCGGCCGTGCAGCGTGCGAAGGAGGCCTACCCTGAGGCTGAGCGCTGTGCCGCCGCCGCGCTGGCCCTGGTGCCGGAACACACCGACGCACTCCGAACGCGCGGCTTCGTCAAGCTCAAGCGTGGCGACCTAGACGGCGCGATGGACGACTACGCGATCGTGCTCCGCCTGCGCCCTGAGTGGGCGCTCATTCATGCAGACATCGCGCTCGTCCACATCGTGGCCGATCGTGCGGAGGATGCCGAGACCTCGGCCGAGGCCGCCATCAAGCTTGACGACAACCTCATCGACGCGCACCTCAGACTCGGGCAGGCGATGTTCCTGCAAGGCAAGGGTAAGCAGGCCAAGGTGTCCTACGAGAAGGTGCTCAAGCTGGACGCCGACAACGTCGCGGCCAATCGCTCGCTCGGCTACGTGCTGCTCGATGAAGGCAAGCCGAAGAACGCGATCAAGCACTTCCAAGTCGTTGCAGACGCCGACGAGAAGGACAGCAGCAGTATGCGCATGATCGGGCGCTGCGAGCTGGCCAGTGGCCGGGTCGAAGAAGCCGTCACCGCCTTTCGCGAAGCCGTGGCGCGCGATGAGAAGGACGGCTTCGCGTGGTTCGATCTCGGCAAGGGGCTCGAGAAGCAGGAGAAGTGGGAAGAGGCCATCACTGCCTACGAGCGCGCCATCGCCGCGGATCCAAAGCTGACCCACCCGCACCTCTATCTCGCGGAGCTTTACGACGAGGTGCAGGGAGAGCCCGAGAAGGCCCTGCCGCACTACAAGCGCTACCTCGAACTCGCGGGCGACGACGAGGGCGACGTCGTGAAGAAGCGCGTCGAGCAACTCGAGAAAAAGTAGGCGTGGCGCGCGTGGCGGCGTTTCTAGCAGCCGACATGCGGAGTGCGCCTGCCCCCGATCTGCACGCCGCGACGCGCTGCCTCGCAGCGGCCGCTTCTGCCCTGCTTGTCTTGTGCGGCTGCGGAGAGCCTCCCAAGCCGCCCGCCCCGCCGGCGCCAACGGAGTAGGTCAGGCCGTTCGAGGGTTACCTCCCCGGCCACGCCCCGGAGACGACCGCGGTCGTGCAAGTCGTGGACGCCGCGTCCGGTGCGCCCATCGAGGGCGCGCTCGTGCGTCAGCACTACGAGATGGACGTGGGACCGGACGGGTGGGCGCCGATCGCAGCGGAACGCCGGACGGACGCCTACGGCCTCGCCTGGGTCACCGTCCCGCCGGAGGAGCGCTACGACGATGACGCGGTTCCCACGGCGCATTGGGCCGTCTCAGCGGACGGCTACGCTGCCACCGAGGAGTACGGCTGCGCGATCGGCGTGCGCGTCGAGCTGGTCCGCCCGCGGCGTGCCCACGGCCGGATCTGCGATGCCCTCGGTCGGCCGGTCGTCGGCATGAAGGTCGGCTACAAGGAAGGCTGCGCGCACGCGCCGCTCCTCGCCACGGCCACAACGGATCACGACGGGCGCTTTGTGCTCGACGGCGTGGTTCCCGATGTGGACGTCGTGTTCCACGCCCGCGGTGTGATGGCCGACTACTTCGATGGCCCGCTTCGCCCCCTGGACGAAACGCCCCCCACGCACGCGGCCTCCCCGGGACGCCGCTTCGTCGGGCGGCTGATCGGCGTCGATCCGAGTGCTCTGGGCTTGCGCCTCGTGCATGCAGCGGTGAGCTCTCGGGGCGTGTTTGCGCGCGTCGAAGACGACGGCCGCTTCGTGCTGGACAGCCTGGCCGAGAACCCGCTCATCACGCTGTGGACAAACGCCGATGGCACCGTGCTCGAGTTGCCGATGGACGACCTGCCCGATACCGGTTCGTTCACGTGGGATCTCACGCCGGCGCCGACGGATGTCGCGGAGGTAGGCAAGGCGATCGAAGACGTCACCCTCACGCTGCGCCTCGTCACGCCCGAGGGTCGCCAGCCGCGACCGGCGCACGTGTCCATTCGCCGGGCCCGCGACGGCGGCGAGGTCGCCCTGGAGTCGTGGGACGACTTTGCAGAGGACGTCCTTGAGCCGGCGCCCATTGAGATCCAGTTGCCCCCCGACGCCTACGTGCTGCATGTCGGGACGACCGGCGCTCGCTGGCACGCGGAACCCACGCCGTTCGAGCTGCGCGCCGATCGCACGCTCGATGTGCAAGTCACGGCCTGGCCGCGCCTGGACCTGGAGTGGATCGGCCTGGAGCCCGAGGACGCCTCGAGCTGGGGGGTGGCATGGGCGAACGCGGACGGCATCATCGATCACGAAGCGCCCGACCCAGAGAATGGCTGCGTACCGCCCCGCGCCGAGGCGCGAGTCGCAGTAACGGCCGCAGGCGTCACGCGTTGGTTCGATGTCCAGCCCATGGTTGGCGATGCACGCCGAGCACGAATCGAGTGGCCGGCGCCGCGGCGCATTCGATTCCGGCTCGCGGAGCCCGTGCGGGACGCGTGGATCGGCGACTACGAAGAGGACATTCACGAAATCGAAGACGGCTACGAGCTGCGCACGCAGGCTGAGGGGCGGCTGCGCCTCGTGCTCCTGTTGGGCGATCCGGATGATGAGTGGACGGACTCGCGCGTCGTGCGCATGCTCGACTTGACGGGACCGCGCGAGGCCGTGATCGATCTCGGCTTGATTGCTTCGGCGCCGCGTGTGCCGGGGGCGTTCACCTGGACCGACGTCGACGGACAGCCGATTGTCGACGACGCGGTCACCATCGAATTCGACGGCGTCGAGGTAGGCCAGTGGGACTACGACGCCGTCGAAACCGACGAGAACGGACGCGCGCAGAGCGCGCTGCTTCGCGAGGGGGCCCGGGTCCGACGCGAGGGTGACGACAACCGGCGCATTCATCAGCTCGTGGGTCCAGGGCCGTGGACGGTCCGCGACGGCGGCACGGCGCTCGAACTCGAGGTGCACGGACCGGATGGCATCCTGAGCGATGCCGGGGTGATGCTCGACGGGGTGCTGCGCACACGCGACGATCCCACCGGCGAGAGCACGGACGCTCAACGACCCGCGCGCTACCGCTTCCACGCGTTGGCCGAGGGTGCGCACGTGCTGGTGGTCACCGCGCCGGGCCTCGTCGGCGAAGCGCGCGGCCTCGTGCTCGGGGCGCGCGAGCGGCGCCGGCTCGTTGTGAAGCTGACCACGAAGCGACCCGACGGCATGTGACCTGCCCGCCGTGTGGTGCGAGGGCAGGGGGAACCCCCTGGATCCTCCCCATGCCGCAGGCTCAGCCCCTACCGCCCTTCGACGGCTACCCTCCCGCCGGCGTGACGTGGCTACGCGGCCTCGCGCATCACAACGAGCGGGAGTGGTTCAAAGCGCGGCGGGTCGTATTCGAGAGCGCTGTCAAGACGCCCACGCTCGCGCTCGCGGCTGCGCTGACCCCGCGCCTGGCCAAGGTGGCCCCCGCCTACGCGCCAGCTGATCCGGCGCGGGCGCTGCACCGCATCTACCGCGACGTGCGATTCACCACCGACAAGACCCCCTATCACACGAGCATGGGGCTCGGATTCGGGCGCGCTGGCGTGCGCAAGGGCCAGGGCGCGGGCTTCTGGGTGTACGTCAGTGCGACCGGCGTCGAGATCCAGGGTGGCGCGCTCATTGAGGGCGGTCTCGGCTTGGAGTTGCTGCGTAGCCACATCGCCACGCACTTCCGCGCGATGGAGCGCATCCTGCGGCGGCCCACGCTACGGCGCGTCCTCGGCGTGCCGCAAGGGCCACGCACGCAGCGCATCCCGTCAGCCTTCGAGCGCGATCATCCCGCCGGCGACTGGCTTTGCTTTCGCGGCCTGCACCTCGTAGGGCACTTGCCCGCCCCCATGCTCACAACGCGCTCGCTGCCCGCCGAGATCATGCGGCACGTGCGTCTCATGCTGCCGTTCGTGGACTTCCTCCACGCGGCTCTTGAGCCGAGCTAGTCGCGGCCCTCGAGCCGAGCTAGTCCTTGAGCTTCTCGGCGAACGCCTTGCGGAACTTCTCAATCTTGGGACGAATGACCGCCATGCAGTAGCCCCCATCGGGGTTGCGAGCGTAGTAGTCGTGGTGGTACTGCTCCGCGGGCCAGAACGTCGCCGCCTCGGTGATCTCGGTCACGATCGGTCCGGAGAACGCGCCGGACGCGTCAAGCGCCTCCTTGTAAGCCTGGGCGAGGCGCTGCTGCTCGGCGTCGTGGAAGTACACCGCGCTGCGGTACTGCGGGCCGTGGTCGGCGCCCTGCTGATTCAGCGTCGTCGGATCGTGCGTCTTCCAGAACACCTCGAGCAGCTCCTTGAAGCCGATCACCGCCGGGTCGTACTCGATGTGGGCGACCTCGGCGTGGCCGGTCAGCTTGCCGCAGACCTGCTCGTAGGTCGGCGCCTCGACGTGACCGCCCATGTAGCCGGGCTTGACCGAGAGCACGCCCTTCAGCTCAACGAACACGGCTTCCACACACCAAAAGCAGCCCGCACCAAAGGTGGCGACGCGCGTGCGGCTCTCGGCCGGGGTCGCCTCCGCAGGCACCGACTCGACAGCGGGAACCGCATCCGGTCCCGGGATGGCATCCGCGTTCACGACCCCTCCTTCGGGCTTGTCACCACACCCCGTACAGCCCAGCGCGAGGAGCGCGGCCACGATCCACGACAGGTGCGTAGTGCGTATCGACTGCATGCGAGGAGCCTACCGCCACGGCCGGGGGACCGCCACACGGGCTCCCTGCCCCGCGCAATCCGGCGGGGCGCAATCCGGCGCCGCGAGTAGACTGCGCGCTACGCGCGGAGACGAGCCATGCGAGTCGGTCACGTCGAGCTGTTTGTGCGGGATGTCGCCCGCGCGCGAGAGTTCTACATTCAGGTCCTTGGTGCGGACCTCGTCCAGGAAGGCGGCGGCGTCTGCTGGGTCGAGTTTGAGGGCACGGAGATCCTGCTGCGACCTGGTACGCCGCCCGCGGCGACGACGCCCTACAGTGCGGGTGGACGCGGCCTTGTCTTCTACACGGACGACCTGGAGCGCACTCGTCGGCGACTGCAGGCGCGCGGGCTTGAGTTCGCGGGCACGGATGGATCCCCGGCGTGCCTCACCTTTCACGATCCGGACGGCCACTGGTACCAATTGGTCGATCCCACCGATGCATGACCCGGAGTCCGCCATGCCGAGCCGCCCGCTCACGTCCCCCGCTCTCCTCGTCGCGCTACTTTTTGCGCTCGCGTTCTCACTCGTCGGCTGCGGCGATGACGAGTCGACGCTGCCGCCCGATGTCGAGTCCGGGGCGACCGCGGGCGGCTCAGGGGGTGCGGCCAAGAAGAACGCGGCGACGCTGCGCGCACCTGAGGGCTGGCCGTCCGCCGATGCGCGTCGCCTCGCTCCGGATCGCGAGCCCTCGCCCTTTGGCCCCCAGCAGATCGCCGCGGGCTGCGGCCCGGACAGTCGCCGCATCTACCGTTTCCAGGAGCCGCGTGGCGAGCCGACCTACCAGGCGTGGACGTTTACGGGTCACACAGCCGAGGGTTGCACGTGGCACTCGACGGAGTGCGACGCCCAGGGTCAGGCCACCGGGGAGACAAAGTCGCAGCCTGTCACATGGGTCGAGTTGCAGAGTCACGCCTCGTGGCCAGCCCAGGACGTCACGGCCTCCGAAGCGAAGATGACCACGCCGGCCGGACCGTACTCTTGCATGCACTACGTCGTGAAGCGCGCGGGTACGGCAGGACACGGCGAGGATCGCTTCTGGTTCGCGTACGACCTGCCGGGACCGCCGCTCATGCTTGAGCGCTACGTGAGCGGCACGCTCACATTCACGCTCACCCTCATGGATGTACGGGGCGTTCCGGCGCGCTAGCCCGTGCGCTACGCGGCTTCGGCGTCGGCCTCGACTTCGAGTGGCTCCGCGGCCAGCTCGTTCGGTGCGCGGCCTCTGAGCGACGCCTGAAACGGCGCGAGGTCCACGGTCCCATCTCGTAGCGGAGCCGTAAACTCGTTGAGCAAGTCGCAGAGATCCTGCAGCTCGTCGCCCTGACGGATCCGGCAGATGTCAGTCTGCTCGCCACGCACAACGCCCTGAATGAACTGCTCGAAGCGGTAGAGCGGACCGGCAATGCGGTGCATCAAGATGACGCCGAGCGCGAGGGTCATGGGCGCAAGGATCATCAAGGCGATGCCGAGTTTCGTCAGCAAGACGCCGGCCCACTTGTCCTGCACCGCCGCAGAATCGACCCAGCCCTTGTCCGCAAAGTCGAGAATCACGTCGTTCATCAGGATCATGAGCGTGATCACCGCCATGACCGCGATGCCCAGACAGGCACCCGCGACCTTCAGCTGAAAGCGCGGCTTGATGAGCTTCTTCGTGCGCTTGTACTTGCGCTGGGACATGGGGGACTCTAGGCCGAGCGGACAGCATCGACCTACCCCCTTCGGCCGCCAGCCATGGCCCACTCAATCGGAACTCGCGCCGCGCCCCCGAGACCGTCGCAAATTGCGACGCCTTCCTACCGTGGCAGCGTGCCGGCGAGAGCAGCCTCGCGCGACACCACCAGCGGCTCTGGCAGGCCCGTCGCGGCCCACTGGGCCTTGATTGTGGCGGGGTCCCCGACCAGCACCAGCACGCCCCGGCCAGCCGCCACGTGGGCGGCTGCCAGTTGGTTGAGGTGGCCGAGACCGCAGGCCCCGGCCGCGGCGAGATCCTCGGCCAGGGCGGCCGGCTGCCGCCCGTACTGGGCGTACGTCGCGAACGAGCCGGTCACGCCCGAGAGGGTCTCGAAGCCCTGGACCATGTCGGCCACGACCGAAGCGCGCGCCTTCTCGGCCTCGGCCTCGCTGACGTCCCCGGCGCGGATGCGCGCGAACTCGCGCAGGAACTCCACGATCGAAGGGCCGGACTGATCGGACTGCACGTTGGCGCTCGCCACGAACACGCCGGCGTCTCGCCACGACGGGAAGCCCGAGCCGGCGCCATACGTCCAGCCCTTGTCCTCACGTAGGTTCGCGTTGAGACGCGACGTGAAACTCCCCCCGAGCACGGTGTTGAGGACGCCCAAGCCAACGCGCGATTCCGCGTCGAAGGACACGCCCGGATAGGCGAAGCGAATGACCGTCTGGGCGGCCTCCGGCTTGTCCACGATGAGCACACGCAGCCCTTCGCCTCCAGCCGGTGCGGCCGGGCGGGCGGGCGTGGCGGCACGCGGCGTGACCTGGCTCCACGCGCCGAGGTGGCGCGTTACGAGTGCGCGCGCCGCGTCGGCACGCAGATCGCCCGCCAGCAACAACACGGCGCCCTGTGGGCCGTGGTGCTGCTCGTGGAATGCGCGCACATCCGCCACGCTGAGTCCCTCCACCGAGGCGGGGTAGCCGTCAACCGGCACGCCCAGCGCGTCGCCCGCGGGGAAGAACCACTCGGTTGCCACCCGTCGCCCGAGCGCAGGGGCATCCTCGATCGCCTGCTTGAGGCCCTGAACGTGCAGGTCCTGGCGACGCACGAAGCTCGCTTCCTCAAACCGCGGCTTGTGTAGGACGGTCCCGAGCAGCGCGAACGCCTCATCAGCCTCGCGCCCGAGCACTCGCAAGGTAACGGAGTTGGCCTCACGACCACCGGACGCCACAAGCGAGGCTCCGAGTAGGCCGAGCGCGTCGGCGAACTGCAGAGCGTCCAAGCCACCAGCACCTTCGGTCAGCATGTCGGCCGCCAGCGTGGCCAGCCCTGCGTTGGCCCGCGGTACGGCGATCGCGCCGCCCGGCAGCACCAACTCGGCGGAGAGCAACGGCAGGCCCGGTCGGTCCACGTGCCAAACGGTCAGCCCATTGGGCAACGTGAACACGGTCGGCACCGGCGGCTGCCACGCGGCCTGGGCAAATGCGTCCGGACGCACGTCGCGCGTGGGCAGTCCTTCGGCCGCCGGCACGCGCGGAAGCACGCGCACGACCAGGCGCCGATCAAGAGGCAGCCAGGTGCGACCCGCCGCCGCCACGCTCTGGCGCGTGAGCGCGCCGTAGCGCCCCAGGTCCCACGCGAGGCGATCCGGATGGCCGAGATACGCGTCGTACTGATTCAAGCGATCGGCGACCTCACGCACTGACTCAAGGTCGCTAAGCGCCGACGTCTCGATCTCGGCGCGGCCGCGCTGGAGCTCGACCTCGGTCGGCCCCTCCGCGCAGATCCGCGTGAGTTCTTCGTCGATGATCTGCTCGACGCGATCGAGATCGGCCTCCGGCTTCACGTACGCCGCGACCATGAACGTAGAGCCCAGGCGCAAGCTCGTCTGCGAGGCGCTGACGTCAACGGCTAGCTGCTCCTCGCGCACGAGGCGCTTGTGGAGTCGGCTGCTCTTGCCGGAAGCCAGCGCGAACGCGAGGATGTCCATCTCGGCGTCGCCGGGCTGGTAGAAGCCGGGGCTGTGCCAGGCGTACGTGATGCGCGGGAACTGGATGTCGTCCTCCAGCGTGACGCGCTGGGTCTTCTCGAACCCGACCTTGGTAGCGGAGCGCCGCGGCGGCTCGTCGCCGCGCGGAATCGATCCGAACAACCCGGCGATCATGGGCCTGACCTTCGCACTGTCGAAGTCGCCCGCGACGACCAGCGACGCGTTATTCGGCACGTAGTACGTGTCGTAGAACGCCACGACATCCTCGACCTGCGCTGCGATCAGGTCCTCGTGCGATCCGATCACCGGGTTGTGATACGGGTGATCCGACGGGAACATCATCTTCCAGAACAGGTAGTCGGCCGGCCCGTACGGCGCGTTGTCGTAGCCTTCACGCCGCTCGTTGCGCACGACATCGCGCTGGCTGTCGAGTTTCTCTTGCGTCATGGCGACGCCCAGCTGCTCCATGCGATCGGCCTCGAGCCACAGCATGGTCGGCAGCATGCGCGCCGGGCCCCAGTCGAAGTAGTTCGTGCGGTCGTACCAGGTCGTCGCGTTGTTCGACGCGCCGCCGGTCTCGAGCAGGATATCGAACTGGTTGTTCGGCGCGCGCTTCGTGCCCATGAACATCAGGTGCTCGAACAGATGCGCGAAGCCCGAGCGACCGATCGGCTCCTCGGGCGTGCCGACGTGGTACCAAATGTTCACCGCCACCTGGGGCAGCTTGTGATCCTCGTGCAGGATCACCGTCAGGCCGTTGGGCAGCTGATACTTCTCGTGGCGCAGGGTCGAGCGCTGTTCCTCGCCGCCCACGATTCCAGGCGTCAACGTCAGTGCGAAGAGGAGGACGAACAGGACGAGGCGGATCGCGCCGCGAGACAGCGTGGACATGGGTTCACTCCGGGGGCCTTCTCGTCCGGATGGTACGTTTCGCACGCATGGCGGAGGACAATCGCGTGAGCGCCCAGATAGGCGAAGGCCCCGGCCGACCCGACGATCCCTACAGCCGGGCTGCGTACCGCAAGTTGATCGCTTGGGACCGGCGCATTGCCCGGGAGGAGCCCTTCCTTCGGCGCTGCTTGGGAGCAGGCACGTCGGTGCTGGATCTCGGCTGCGGGACCGGCGAACACGTCGCCTGGTTCGCCCGCAGCGGCTGGCGGGCGGTCGGGCTGGATCGTTCCGAAACGATGATTGAGGCGGCGCGCGAGCACGAGGCCCGCGGCGAGGGCCGATTCGTGCTCGGAGACGCCCTCAGCCCCCAGGCAGCGCTACCGGAGGAGCCGCCGTTCGATCTCGCGCTGTGCCTCGGCAACATGCTGCCGCATGTACTGGACGACGCAGAGCTGGCGTCCTTCGTGCGCGGCGCGGCTGCCGTGCTCGCGCCCGGTGGTCGGCTGCTCGTGCAGATCCTGAACTACGCCAAGTTGCTCAGCGACGACGTCACGGCCTTGCCGGTCAACGTACGGCGCGGTGACGGCGAGGAGCGCATCGTGTTCCTGCGCCTCATGGCGCGCGCGCCGCATGGGCGCGTGCTCTTCTTCCCGACGACACTCACGCTCGACGTAGACGCTGAGGAACCGCTGCACGTGCACACGACGCGGCGCGTCGAGTTGCGCGCTTGGAGCGCGGAGCAGCTCACGCACGTCTTCGAGTCAGCCGCGTTCCACGTCGAGCAGTTCGGAGACATGGAGGGTGGCGCCTACGATCCCGCCGCGTCCCACGATCTGGTCGTGCTGGCAACGCGCCCTTCGTAGAGGTAGGCGCTCACCTGTCCCGCCGAGCACGTACGGCTTCGTGGATGCGGGGCGGAGCCGCGCTTGCTAGGAACGTGGCCGAACGACGCGCGCGAGCTGGCGCAGCGCGCATGCCCCGTACGCACTGTGGTCGGGACCCGGGCGCGGCGAAGCCGCGCTAGGGGTGCCGTCGTCGTCCTCGCGGGGGCCCTACCCCGCGTCGTCCTAGCCGGCTGCCCCACACCCTCGCCCCA
>JAQBWE010000085.1 GCA_027625315.1 Planctomycetota bacterium | reverse complement strand
CCCGGCCATCGCGCCTCTGCGGGCCGCGGCCCCCGCCGCGGAGCCCGCCCAGCGCGTCGCCATCGGCCGCGCGCTCGTACTACTCGCCGACTACACGCAAGGTCTGGCCGAGCTGCGCGCGGTGGTCGAGAGTGAGGCACCGGACACCGCGTTGAAGGTTGCGGCGCTGGATGTCGTGGCTGAGCACGGCGAGCTCGAAGAGTCGGAGTGGCTTGAGGAGGCCATCGATCAGGTGCTGGACGCCCAGGTGAAGCTCGCGATGGCGAAGAGCCTCTGGTCGCTCAACAAGAGCAACAAGACCAAGGGCAAGGACGTGATGCTGCAGTTCATGCGGAGCAGCAACGCGGACTGGCGCGCCGAGGGCGCGCTGGCACTGGGTGAGATCGGCGCGGCCTCCGAGGCCAAGTCCGTGTTGACGGATCTCGCCGCCCAACCCACGGAGCGCGGTCGCAGCGCGCGGCTCATGCTGCGAATGCTGCGACTCGAGCGCGTGATGGAGCAGGGCTTGCGCACGCCGGTCCCCGACGACCCGGCGGCCGGTGGCGCCAAGGGCGGCGCGTGGCCGCTGCTCGACGAGATCCGTAAGCACCTAGATGAGGCGTACGTCGACGAGGGCAAGGTCGGCGGTGACACGCTCGAGGACGCCGCGGCTGCGGGCCTCAGTCGCGCGCTAGATCCCTTTACGGGCTACCTCTCGCCGGAAGACAACTCCCGGCTGCTGGAGAGCCTGGACCCGAGCTACGGCGGCATCGGCGCGTACGTCTACAACAACCCCGACGAGGGGCAGCGCTTCACCATCAGTCGTCCGATCTACGGCGGCCCGGTGTACCAATCCGATCTGCGCGCGGGCGACATGGTCACCGCCATCGACGGCAAGGGCACGGAGGGCCTCTCCGTGGAAGATTGCGTCCGGCTGCTCAAGGGTCCTCCGGGCACCCAGGTCATCGTCAGCATCCTGCGTCGGGGTTGGGCCGAGCCGAAGCCGTACTCGCTGACGCGCGCCCGCATCATCATCCCGACGACCGCCTACGATCTGCTGCCGGGCGACATCGGTTTCCTGCAGATCCTGCACTTCAGCGAAGACACGGCGACGGAAGTTAGTGCCGTGCTTGATCGTTTCCAGGCCGCGGGCATCAAGGGCCTCGTCATCGACCTGCGCTACAACGGCGGCGGCTATCTGCACAGCGCCGTGCAGATCGCCAGCCACTTCATCCCCGCAGGTCAGGTCGTGGTCACCGAGCGCGGTCGGCCCAGCGTGTACCCCAAGCGCATCCACCGCTCGCTGGGCACCGGCGCCCAGCGCACGCAGGTCCCCATGGTCGTCCTCGTAAACCAGGGCACCGCCAGTGCGGGCGAGATTCTTGCTGGCGCGCTCAAGGACCACGCCCGCGCGCGGCTGGTCGGCAACATGACCTTCGGTAAGGGCAGCGCCCAGATCCACCTCCCGCTGGAGACGCGACCGGGTGAGCCCTTCACGGATCAGGCCCGCCGCGCCGGTTCACCGCAGCGCGGTGACCGCTACCGCGACGAGAACGAAAACGGCCGCTGGGATCCGGGCGAGTGGTTCGAGACCAAGGCGCAGACCAACGGCCGCTGGGACCCCGCGGAGAAGTTCACCGACACCAACGGCAACGGCATCTACGACCAAGGTGAGGCCTTCGTGGACGCCAACCAGAATGGCGTCTGGGAAGATCAGGAGCCCTTCGAGGATCTCAACAAGAACGGGCGCTGGGATCCGGGCGGTGCCCTGAAGATCACGATCGCTTCGTACTTCACGCCTTCCGGCTTCAACCCGAAGCGCGATGTGGTCATCGAGGCCGGCCGGCCCAAGGTGGTCGGCGGCATCGTGCCGGACGTCGAAGCGAAGGTCGAGGTCCTCGACCTCTGGAAAGTCCAGGAGCAGCGCACGCTGGAGGCTTCGGGCAAGGTGCGTAACTTCGTGACGACCCTGTTCGAACAGGACGCCGAGCTCATGACGCGCCTCGCCCGCTCCGATCGCTGCCAGGCCTCGCTCTACCCCGGCTTCGACGAGTTCTACAAGGGACTCGACACGCGCCTGGATGACGACGCGGTGCGCTGGCTCGTGCGCTGGAACACGCGCCGCACGCTCGGCGATCGGCTCGGACGTGAGCTCGTCGGCGACCTCGTGGACGATGTCCAGCTGCAGTGGGCCATGCTGGACCTGCTCGGCACGCTAGGCGTCAATCCCGCAACGATCCCCGACCTCAACTGCCTGGCTTCGCTCAAGCAGGCGGCGGACGAGGACGAGTCCGACAAGTAGGCCTTCCGTGCGCGGGCTGGAGTCGTTCGCTGCCCTGCGCGGCGTGCCGGGGTTGGTCCATGGCTTGACCACGCGTGCCGTGGCGCGCGCGGACCTCGCCGCGGGTCTGGGTCTCGGTTCACTGATCACCGCGCAGCAGGTCCACGGCCCTACTGTGGCCGTCGTCGAGCAGGACGGGCCCCCCGGCGAGGCCGACGGGCTGGCGACGGATCAGCCCGGCCTGCTCCTCGGCGTCCTCGGCGCCGACTGCCCCGGCGTGTTGCTGGTGGCGCCTGGGCAGCGCGCACTGGCCGTCGTACACGCCGGCTGGCGCGGCGTGGTCGCAGGCGTCGTGTCCGCGGCCCTCGATCTCCTCAGCCAACGCTACGACGTCGCGCCTCAGGATCTGCGCGTGGCCATCGGCGCTGGCATCGGAGCGCCGCGGTACGAGGTGTCCACCGACGTGGCCGCGGCGATTGCGATGAGCGTCGAGGCCCGCTGGCGCGACTACGTCATCTCGTCGGCCCGTCCGGGTCACGCCCACGCCGATCTGCGCGCCGCGATCCGAGCGCAACTCGTCGCGCGTGGCGTCTCGGACGCGCACATCGAAACCCATCCGTCTTGCACCTACGACGACGCGCGCTTCTTCAGCTACCGCCGCGAGGGTCCGTCGACCGGACGCCATCTCTTGGTTGCCGGCTGGCAGCCCGACGAGCCTGCTGGTCGCTAGCCGGACAGGGCTCTACAGTTCGAGGGCGCTCAGCGCCTGGCCGAAGGCGTCATCAAACGCCTCGGCGAAGTCGAACAAGCCGAAGAAGTCTTCCTTCCGATCGTCCGCTGTCTTCTGCAGGAGATCGGCCTTGATGAGATTGAATACGATCTCACCGAAGTCGTCGGTGCGCGTGACACCCCAGTGCTGGAACACGCTCCGCGCGAGATAGCCGAACTGTTCGAGAGCGAGGCGCCGAACGCCTTCCATGATCTCAGGGCCGCTCACGTGCCGGCGCACACCACCGCGCAGCTGGATGGTGACGTCGAGTGCCTCGAAGAGAAATTGGTACGCTTCCGGCCGATAGCGCGGATCACGCCGAGTGAGATCGAGGATGAGGCTGTCCTTGTCGATCATCGCCTGTTGCCGTCCGGCCTCCACTGCCACGTCCGCCCGAACCGTCGTGGCGGGGCGCCGACCCTACCGGGAGGGCCCTGGCGCTCGCACGAAAAATGTCCGGAATGCATGGACCGCGGCCGTCCCTGCACTGCCACCCCTATCGGCTTCCGAACACGCGCGGCACGAGGGCTCTGTAAAGGCCGCGCCTTCGTCTTTCGTCAGCCCGACAGATGCCTGACGTACGGCCGGCGCAGGACGCCGACCGCTTCGATCAGTACGGCGGCCGGCGTCACGTTGGCCGCCACGGCCGCGTCCAAGCGACCCCAGCTCGTCAGCAGGTCAAGCGCGGCATCTGGATCCCAGTCCGCGGGCAGCGCCGACGCGCGTCCCGCCGCCGCATCGCGTGCCTCGATCGACAACACATGCAACACGTCGGAGAGCAACACGCGCACCTGCTGCCGCTTGGTCGACGCGTCGATGTCGGCCGCGCACTCAGCGGCCGCCGCCTCAAGGCGACTGAGGATCGACTCGACCGCGCGCGCCACTCCGGGCTGCGCGTCGAGGGCCGCCGTGATGATCTCGCGCGCCCATCCACACACATCATGCGCCGCCAGTCGGCGTGCGCGCGAGAGCGAACCGCTTGCGGCGCGCACGGCACTCTGCGCGGCCGCCCGCGGCACGTCGTCTTGGATGAGCCGCGCGATCATCGCCTCGGGGGCGAGCGGCGGGAAGCGCACGCGTCGGCAACGACTGAGCACTGTGTCGGGCAGGCGTTCCGCGCGCGTGGTGACCAAGATGAAGACGGTCGAGGCCGCGGGCTCTTCGAGCGACTTGAGATAGCGCGCGATGCCCGCGGGATCCATCGCATCGGCGGGATCGACGAGAAACACCTGGTGGCGCGCTTCCAGCGGCGTGCTGTGGGCGCGTTCGAGCACGGGCGTGAGTGCTGCGACGGAGATGACGGTGGCCTTGTCTTTCGTGAGCTCGTGCAGGTCGGGATGCGTACCCGCCAGTGCCAACTTGCGCGCCCGCGGGTCGGGCGGATCACCGGCGAGAATGCCGGCGGCAAACGCGCGCGCCGCCTCGTGCAGGGCTGCCGCGTCCATGCCCTCGAAGAGATACGAAGGACTCAGGCGGCCGGACGCCAGGGTGCGCGCCAGCAGCTGACCCGGCGCACCAAAGGCCGCCAGGGGATCAGGCGAAGAGGTCATGGACCGCCTCCCAGATGCGGGCTTCGACCTGCTCGATCGTGCCCGCGGCGGGCACCACGACTCGCTGCACGGGATCCTCGGCAAACACCTCGCGAAAGCGCGCGGCCACATGCCGCCGGTAGGCCTCCCCGCGCGACTCAAGGCGATCGCGCTCGCTGCCCACCCGGGCATCGGAGCTCGCCGACGGCATGTCCAGCAGGATGGCTCGGTCCGGCTCGACTCCGCCGGTGGCGAGGGCGGAGCTCGCACGGACCGCCTCAGCGCCGGCCGGCCGGCCCAGGCCCTCGTAGGCGCCCTGGTAGGCGCTCGTGGCGTAGTGCCAGCGTTCGCAGACCACGACCCCGCCGTCGGCGAGCGTCGGTCGGATGATCTCCTCGACCAGTTGGGCCCGCGAGGCCTGATAGAGGAAGACTTCGGCCATGGGCGCCACATCGCCGAGGGCGCGATCCAGGAGCAGCGCGCGGACGCGTTCGCCCAGCTCCGTCCCGCCGGGCTCCCGCGTGTGCACGACCTCGCGGCCCAGTGCCCGCAGCCGCGCCGCGAGGCGCTCGGCCTGGGTGCTCTTGCCGCAGCCATCCAGCCCGTCGAGCACGACAAAGCGGCCGCGCCCGGTGGAAATGCCTGCGTCGCCCATGCGAGGAGGATAGTCCGACCGGACCCCAGGGGGCGGGGTCCGCTCGGCCTGCGCGAGCCGCGCCCCGCAGCCCGCAGCCCGCCCAGTGCTACAGCCGCGCCAGGAGCCCGTCCACGAGCTGCTCGACGGCCGCATCCTGCGAGCGCAACGCGCGCATCTCGTGGATGGCGCGGCTCACGCTGCTGTGACTCCGTAACCCAAACACCTGCCCGAGTTGGCTCAACGGCAACGCACAGGCGCGGTAGACGAGGTACATCGCCACGCGCCGGGGAAACTGAGCGGTGCGAATCTTCGTGGGCTGATCGAGCAGCGTGCGGGCAAGCCCGAAGTGTTCCGCCACGACGTCCTTCACGCGCTGCACGACCTCTTCGCGGGCCGTGGCGGCGACGGTGGGCGCGAGTTCCGCGAGCCACTCGACATCCAGCGGGGCGTCGTCCCCACTCGACACCGCGGCCCAGCGCTCAACCATCATCACTGCACCACGCACGGAGACCGTGCGCTCGGCAATGGCACGCCGCACATCATCTGGCGCACGGCAGCCCATGCGCTGTGAGCGGTCGGCGAGAATCTCATCAAGCAACTCGGGATCGGCCGTCGGTACGGACAAGACGACTCCGCCGCGAATCCGCGAGCGCAGCCGGTCTGAAAACCCCTCGAGCGCCGCGGGATGCTGGCGACCGGCCAGCACGAAGCGCGTGTCGCCCCCGAAGCAGCGCTCCTGAAGGCGCACGAGTGCTTCCTGCGTCGCGGGCCGGGCGGCCAGCTCATCGAGGTCGTCGAGCAGAACCAAGCGCCGCGCCAGGAGATCGGTCTCAAAGGCGCGTAGCGCCTCGACCTCCCGTGAGCGCAAGGCGTTCACATAGCGCTGCGTGAAGCGTCGCGCCGACAGATAGAGCGCGGAGCCTGGGCGCCGGCGGCCCATGTCGGCCTCGAGGCCCTGGAGCAGATGCGTCTTGCCCGCGCCGCAGTCGCCGTAGAGGTAGAACACGCGCGCGTCGCGCGCCGCCCCACCCTCCAGCAGTTGCTTGAGAATCATCACGGGGAAGCGGCCGGCGGCGCCGGAGACGAACGTGTCGAGGGTCGGCGGCAGCCGCCGACGCGCGAGCAGCTCGTCCCAGTCTTGCGGGCGATCGGGCAGACGCTCGCGCACGACGCGCCGCCGCTCCTGCTCGGGTGACACCTTGAGGCACACGCGCACGCCCTCGCCGAGCACCTCGTCGCAGGCCTCCTGCAACTCAACGCCGAACGTGTACTGCAGCCACGCGCAGTGCACCTCGTTGGGCACGGCCAGCGTCACGGAGGACTCGTCAACACCCACGACGGTCGTGTCGCGAAACCACAGCCGGAACCGCTGCCGCCCAAGGCGCTGCCGCAGCTCCGCGCGGAGCCCGTCGTTGATCTCCTGGTAGACGCTGTTCACCGCTGACCGCTCGCCTCTTGTGCCCTCCGCTTCAGCATAAGCGCGGATGCATCGCGCGGGGCAAGCCGCAAGGCGGCGAGCGCTTCGGCCAGAGCCAGCTCCGTGTCCCCACGCTCGAGGAAGAGGTTGCCCAGGAGCACGCGGTCGTTCACCGCGCCCTCCTCGATCTGCTCCTTCTCGCCCAGGAGGCGGCCCACAGCGACCTGCACCTGACGCTCGCGCAAGGCGGCGTCGGCCTGACCCAACTCCGTCAGGGCCTCCGCATAGTGCCGGTGGAATTCCATGTCCGGTGCTTCGCGTTGGGCAATGTTCGCCCCGTACGGCGAGATATCCACCATCTCTTCACAGACGCGGGCGACGGCCGCCCAGTCCTTCTTGCTGCGGTGCCAAGTCAGAAGTTCCTTGCGAACCTCGAAGCTCTCCGCGGCGATCGCCGCGTAGCCCTCGAGTTCGGCCATGGCCTTGTCTAGCGCGTTCTCGCCGCGATAGAGCTTGGCCAACTGGAGGTACGGACTGTCGCGGCCAACGTTGCGAGGGAAGCAGGCCTTCGCGGCCTGCAGGTGCTCGATCGCCTTCGCGCTATCGGTGCCCGCTTGCAGCGCGCGACCGGCCAAGAACAGACGCACGTGTTCGTCATCCTGACCCAGCGCGAGGAACTTCTCGTAACGCTCGATGGCGAGATCCACGCGCCGGTTCATCTCGGCCATGCGCCCCTGCAGCAGCACGGCTTCAGGCAGCTCGGCGTCGAGCGCCAGGGCCTTGCCAAGCGCATCGCCCGCGTCAATCTGTCGCCCACGCTGCACGTGCCCCCAGGCCATGCGAATCCAGGCCTCGGCGTCCGAGGGATCAGTGCTCGTGCGCGTGCCAAACGCCGCCATGCTCTTCTCGTCCCACGCCGGCATCATGCGGTACTGCCCGACAACGCTCTCGACATACGTGGCGAACTGCTTGTCGTAGGTGGCCAAGTCCAGACCCAGAACGTCCTTGAAGACCTGCTCCGTCGTGCGGTCCTCCGCGAAGGCGCGCAGCATTTCTGGAATGACGGCGAAGCCGCGGTCAGCCAGCAAGTGATCGGCGATCAGTCCGCCTTGGAAGTAGGCAAACATGATGTCAGGTCCGCGGAAGGCCTGGTTGATGTCGGCCATCTTGAGCAACCGGCCATTGCGCCAGCGCGCGTAGAGCTCGCGCTCCATGTCGCGGCCCCAGCGATCGCGGCGCTGCTTCTCCTCGAACACCGACAGACCTTCGGTGAGCCAGCGGGGCACCTGGCCCTTGGACTGCTGCAGCGTCACAACGTGGGCAAACTCATGCCAAGCCGTGCGCGACCACGAGAACTGCCCCATCGGCTTCGCCGTCGGGCCCAGCAACGTGATCGTGTTGCCGAAGCACACACCAAGTGCAGGCAGTCCCGGCGTGCCGACGCTACGCACGGAGAAGTCGTCGTCGCGGTTGAACGCGTCGGCGTAGGTGGGCGACTCCACGACGAAGCCATACTTCGCCGTCAAGGTGTCGTAGGACTCCTCCAGCAGGTCCGGCAGGTAGTGCTGCATGACGGGCCACTCCGCCAGCGGCACGCGGATCCGGAAGTGCTCCGTCTCCAGCACCTTGAAGCCGGGCATCCACTTGGCCAGCACTTCGATCCAGTTGTCGCGCCGTACGTCGCGGTACTTCTTGCTCTTCTCGACCCCGACCTGGAATTGCTCGAGGGCCTCGTCCGTCCGACCCCGGTTCATCAACGCCTCGCCCAGCGTCACGTATGCGTAGCGGTTGCCCGGCTCGATCTCGATCGCCTTGCGAGCGAAGTCCATCGCGACGTCGTAGCGCCGCTGGCGCTCGCCCACGAGATCGGCACACATGACGTAGAAGTCGCCATAGGCGGCGTCCTGCGCAAGCACGGCGTCGCGGAGTGCTTCGTACTTGGCCTTCTCGCCTCGGATCCAGTGGAGCGCCGCCTGAACGGAACGCGCCCCCTGGGCGCTGGCGTTCACCGACAGCGCGTGCGCAAGGTGCTTCTCAGCCTGCTCGTAGTCGCCGTTGCCGACATGAATCGCCGCCTTCAACTCGAGCGCGCCGACGAGGTTCGGGTTCGTCTCCAGCGCGCGGGCGAGATCCTGGAGGGCATCGCCCTGCTTGTAGAACATCAGCGCCGAACGCGACCGACCGACCCGCGCCTCAGCCACCTCGGTGTTGGCCTTCAAGATCTGATCGTAGAATTTGTTCGCGAGCGACTGGCTCTTCGAGCCGCGATCGGCTTGATAGACCTCGGCCAGCTGCAGTTTGGCGTCGAGATCGTCCTCGTGCGCCCGCAGGTGGCGGTCGAGCAACTTGAGCGCCGTCGGGATCATGTCGTCGGCCGCGTTGGGCGACAACCAAGTCGCGCGAACCGCCGCGTGCGCCACGACCGGCGCCTCCTCCACGGTCACATCGTTGCCGTTGTAGTGCGCGATGATCGCGTCATACTCGGCCAGGGCCTCCGCCCGACGGCCTTGGACCTCAAGCCCGCGGGCCAGCCAGCTGCGCGCAATGAGGTTCGCGCCGTTGGCGGCGCTCGCCGCACGCGCCGCGGTCGTCAGCGCGTCGAGCCGGCCGGTGTCGTGCAGCACTTTGAAGCGCACGCCTTCGAGGCCGCGATGGCCCGGGTGAGTCTCGAGCCCCTCCGAGGCCACCCGGAGAGCCTCCTCGTACTGGCCGGTGCGCTCGTGGACCCGCGCCGTGAGGTAGGTCGGCAGCGGACTCGCGGGGTCGTACTTCGCCACGCGCTTCATGCGGGCGAGGACCTCCTCGTGATTGCCGGTGCGAAACGCCGCCCAGCCCTTCTCCGTGTTCAGCAGGAGGGCCTCGAGGCGCTCTTCCTCCTCGGCGCTGACGGGCTCGTCCTCCGCCACCGCGGGCGGCAGGAGGCCCGCGAGTCCGGTGAGGAGTAGGCCCACGGAGGCCAGAAACAGCAGCAGGGAGAAATCCGCGCGGATCGCGGTCGGGCGAGTTCGGGGCATGGGATCCTTCCGGGCGGAGTCCCGCCGATTCTACCCCGTTGCGGGGCCTGCGCGCGGGCGCGACACGCTCCCCACGACGTTCCTATGCTCAGATCCCCCATGGCCCGCTACCCGCACCCCGCCCTGCTGTTGTGGCTAGTCCTGGCCCTGCCTGCCTTCGCCGACGAGCGGCCGCCGCCGCCGCCCGCCGCGGTGGACCACGCGCTGGAGCGCGGCGTGGCGTGGGTCCTGGAGGAGCAGCGCCCGCAGGGTGACTTCGGCGACGTAGGCGAGACGGCCCTGGCCGTGCTCGCACTTCAGCATGCAGGCTTGGACCCAACTCACGAGGGTGCTGACGCCCGGCGGCTCGCGCGCGCGCTCGCCTGGCTCGACCGTGAGGCCCCCGGTCGCCGCGGGGCGGTCGGCCCCAAGGCCGGCACGTACGAGCTGGCGCTGCTGCTGCTGGTCGGGCGCACGCGCGCCGAGGGCGCCGACCGGGCGTGGCTTCAGCGCATCGCCGACGAGCTGGTCGCGCGCCAAGCCAGCAATGGCCAGTGGTGGTACGACGGCAAGGGCGCGCCCGACATCAGCGCGGGCGACAACAGCAATACGCAATTCGCGGTCCTCGCGCTCGGCCTCGCGCGCGCGCAGGGACTCGACGTACCGGATCGGACCTTCGCCCGCACGCGGTCCTGGTGGCTCTACGGGCAAGGCGATGATGGTGGCTTCGGCTACGGCTCAGGCGGCGCGCGGCGATCTGCCTCCGCCGCGAGCATGACCGCCGCCGGGATTGCCTGCCTCGCGCTCATCGACGCCGCGTTGGGTGATCAGGGCAGCCAGAGCGCCCTGCGTGCGCGCGCCGCGCGCGACAAGGCCACGACCTGGCTCGGCGGCGTGTTCTCGGTCACGCGCAACCACGGTCCAACGGTTGATCGCCGCAAGGAGAAGCAGCGCAACGCGGGCCGCGGCTGGCTGCACTACTACCTGTGGTCGATCGAGCGCGCGATGGTCCTCGCCGATCAGGACCGCCTGGCGGGCCAGGACTGGTATGCCCTGGGTGCGCACCGGCTCCTCGACACGCAGGCGCGCGACGGTTCCTGGCGACAAGAGGCGCCGCTGTACGCCACATGCTTCGCGCTCCTATTCCTCTCGCGCGCGGCCGATCCGCCGCGCGCCTTCACCCCGGCCTCCGCCGCGAAGCGCGCGCCGACCAAGACGCCGGTCACGGGCGAGCCCGTTCCGGACGCCGCCGACCCGGCCCCAGCGAAGGAGCCCGCGCCCCCTGGAGAGCCGACCACGTGGCTCACGGAGGAGCTGGCACCGGGTGTGCTCGCCGACCGCCTGCGACCGCTCGGGGCCGGTGCACTCCTGCCCTTGGTGGCGGCTCTCGACGCGCGCGACAAGGGCGTACGACGGCGCGCCTGGGAAGCCCTGACGGCCCTACTCCCCGACGACCGCACGCGCGGCGCCGATCGCCATCCGCTCGCCCGCGGCCGGCTCGGGCTCTGGCTGCGGCTCCACCACCCGGACCTCGTGCTCAGCGCGGGTCGCTACGTCGAGCCGTAGCGCGCAGCCGGAGAGCGACGGCCAGCTCGTCCCAACGCGCGGTCGTCCACGCGGGCACGGGTTCGAGGGCTTCGATCTCAAACGCCCCGCCGAAGTGCGTCCCGACGTCCGCGGGCGTCACGCGGTACGGCGGCCCGCCCTCCCGGCCCGTGTCCCAGAGCACACCGAAGTACCGGCCGCCGGGGCGCAGCACGGCGGCGACCGCGCGCACGTAGTCGTCACGCCGCGCAGGATCGAGCGCGCAGAAGCACGTCTGCTCCCACACGAGGTCGTAGGCCCCGCGCTCAGCGGGCGGTAGATCGAACAGATCGGCCTGCACCCAGCGCATCGCGATGCCCGCTTGCGCGTCGAGCGCGCGCCCCTCCGCGATGGCCGTCGGCGCGATGTCGAGCGCGGTCACGTCGAAGCCCGCCGCCGCCCAGGCGCGCGCGTCGTGACCGCGGCCCGCACCGGGCACAAACACGCGCAGGTCGGCGCGCCCCTCTGCTCGCACGAGTTCGATGCGCGCGGCCAGACACGGCGGCGCGCGACCAA
>JAQBWE010000084.1 GCA_027625315.1 Planctomycetota bacterium | reverse complement strand
GGGGTGTTCGGCCGGATGGTGCAATGCCGGGCCCCCCCCCCGCGGAGACCCCGATGATGCACCGCACGTTGCTGGCTGGCCTGCTGGCGCTCCTCCTAGTTGGCGCGGTCGCTGCCGAAGAGAGTGCGCCCGCCAGGCCGGCGCCCGCCGACGCGCTGGTGGCTGCGACGCCGTGGCGCGCGCTGGGTCCGGCGAACATGGGTGGCCGCATCACGGCTCTGGCCGTGGTCGAAAGCGATCCGAGCACGTGGTGGGCGGCCACGGCTTCCGGCGGCCTGGTCAAGACCGTGGACGACGGCATCACGTTCGAACATCAGTTTGACCGCGAGGCCGTGGTCTCCATCGGCGACGTCGCCGTAAGCGCCTCGAATCCCGAGATCGTGTGGGTCGGAACGGGCGAGTGCAACCCGCGCAACTCGGTGTCGTGGGGCAACGGCGTCTACAAGTCCATCGACGGCGGCAAGACGTGGGCACTAATGGGCCTAGGGGGCAGCTTCCAGATCAGCGCCGTCTGCATTCACCCTAAGGACCCGCAGATCGTCTACGTCGGCGCCTGCGGCCGGTTGTGGGGGCCGAACGAGGAGCGCGGGCTGTTCAAGACCGTCGACGGCGGGACGACCTGGGAACGCGTGCATTTCGTCGATGAACGCACCGGCGTGATCGACGTGCAGATGCACCCGACCGATCCGGAGACGCTCCTCGTGGCGACTTGGGAGCGCGCGCGCGACCTGTACTGCACGAACCATCCCGCGGTGCGCTGGGGGCCGGGGAGCGGTCTGTGGAAAACCACGGACGGCGGGCGCAGCATGCGGCGCATCACGACTGGGCTGCCGACGTGCGCGATCGGCCGCATCGGTCTCGACTGGTTCCGCCAGGACCCGCAGCATGTCTACATGGTGCTGGAGTCGGAGAAGATCGGCCAGGAGCCGCCCAACGCCGCGTTCCTGGGTGTGAACGGGGCGGATGCCGACGTGGGTGCGCGGCTGTCTGCCGTGACGAAGGATGGACCCGCGGCGGCGGCGGATCTGCGCGTGGGCGACATCGTCGTGGCCGTCGACGGGCGCACCGTGCAAGGCTGGGGCGAACTCGTGAAGTCCCTGCGCCGGCATGTGGCAGGCGACAAGGTGACGCTTGAGATCTCCCGCGATCGCCAGGGCATGGAGATCGAGCTCGTGCTCGGGGCGCGACCCGCTCCGACCGGGCCGGCACCGGATCCGAACGACACGGCGCCGCGTGGACCCTTTGGCGCGTTCCTCGCCGGCCAGCAGGCCAATATGCAGGATCAGCAGGGCGCCGAGGGTCATGAGTTCGGCGGCATCTACCACTCCGCCGACGCGGGCGACACGTGGACGCGCATCAACAGCCTGAACCCGCGGCCCATGTACTTCAGCGAGATTCGAGTCGATCCGCAGGACCGTGCGCGGCTGTGGGTGCTCGGCATCCGACTATGGAAATCCGCCGATGGGGGCGCGACGTTCACCCCCGATGGCCATCCGGGCGATGTGCATGTGGACCACCACGCGCTGTGGATCGATCCGACCAACACGCGGCACATGATCCTGGGTAACGACGGCGGGATCTACGTGAGTCGTGATCGCGGCGTGCACTACGACCATCTGAATCACGTGGCGATCGGCCAGTTCTACGACGTGGGCATCGGGCCGCGGCGGGACTACCTCGTGTACGGCGGCTTGCAGGACAACGGGAGTTGGGGCGGACCCGCCCGCGTCGCGCACGGCGGTGGGCCGACCAACGAGAGCTGGTTTCGCGTGGGCGGCGGTGACGGCTTCCGAGTCCGGGTCGATCCGGAAGATGCGGAGCAGCTCTACTTTGAGTCGCAGAACGGCGCCGTGGCGCGCTACCACCTTGGCGACGGGTCGCGCGGCATGATGCGACCCAACCCGCCCAAGGGTGAGCGCTACCGCTGGAACTGGTACACGCCGTTCGTGCTCTCGCATCACAACACGCGCATCTACTACACGGCCGGCAACCGCGTGTTTCGGTCGCTGAACCGCGGTAAGGAGCTGCGCCCCATCTCGCCCGACATCACCGCGACCGACCGGGGCAGCGCGACCGCGCTGGCGGAGGCCCCGCTCTCGTCGGACGTCCTGTACGTGGGTACGGACGACGGCGCGCTCTGGATCTCGCGCGATGGCGGCCAGACCTGGACGGATCTCTACGCTCCTGAGCAGCCGACGGCGCCGGAGCCGGCCGCCGCGGCGGACGGAGCCGATGCCGGCGCCACGAACGACGAAGCGGGTGCTGATGCACCCACGGACAACGAAGCGGCCGACGGCGCGGAGCAGGCAGACACGGCGGAGGAGCGCAAAGGCCAGCGGCCGCGGCGCAAGGGTCGGGAGAAGCCCGCGCCGAAGGTACCGGGCTTGCCGCTGCTCGCCGCCCAGCCCGATCGACGCTACGTGAGCTGGATCGAGCCGTCGCGGCATTCACGCGGCCGAGCGTACGTCGTGTTCGACGCCCACCGCAGCGACGACGATCGTGCGCTGATCTTCGTGACGGAGGACGAGGGCCATACGTGGCGCTCACTCTCCGCGGGCGTCCCGCCGGAAGCCGGGACGACGCGCGTGTTGCGCGAGGATCTCGTTCGTGAAGATGTGCTGTGGCTCGGCACGGAGATGGGGGCGTACGTCTCGGTAGATCGCGGCGCCACGTGGATCTCGCTGCGCACAAATCTACCGACGGTCGCGGTGCACCAGTTCGCCCAGCACACTTCCTCGGGCGAGATCGTGGTGGGCACGCACGGACGAAGTCTGTGGGCGCTCGACGCGACGATCGTTCGGCAGATGACCGCGGAGACGCTCGGTGCCGACGCGCATTTGTATCGCCCAGCGAACGCGGTGCAGTGGCGTCCGCAGCCCTCGCGGGGCCACTCGCGGACCTTTCGGGGCGAGAACCCGCCCAGCGCGGCGCGCCTCGTCTATTCGCTGAAGGCCAAGGTCGACAAGGCCGTCCTCGAGGTTCGCGCGCTCGACGGCCGTGTGCTGCGCACCCTCGAAGGCAAGCCCGACGCCGGGACGCACGCGGTCCTCTGGGATCTGCGGGCGGATCCGCGCCCACGTCAGCGCTTCGGCCCGCGCGTGGATGCCGGGACCTATCGGGTCGCACTCATCGCTGGAGAGCGGACGCTGATTCAGGACGTCCTCGTCGAGCGTGATCCCGGGCACGCCGATAGCGGCTGGATGCCACACCAGGACGCCGCCGAGGAAGCCGAGGCCGCGCGCGCCGAGCACAAGAAGCAACGCGTCCTGCCCGGAGGCGCGGGGCGCGCCGAGTAGGCTAGTCCGCGGAGTATGCTCCGCCCATGTCGCGTCCGTGCTACCCGCACCACCTTCTGGGCTACGTGCTCTCCTTGCCCGAGCGCGTGCTGCGCTACGGACTCATGCTCGTTGGTCTCGTCGCGAAGTCGCTGCTGTGGCTGCTTCCCGGTCCGATTCGAGAGGGCCGGTTCTATCGCCTCGCGGTCGAGCGTCAGATCAAGATCCTTACGGATGACGTGGGCCGGGCCGGAGCGTTCAAAGGCGCGCAGGAAGTCGACGGCGAGGCCGCGACGCGCATGGCGGTCGGCGGCGCCGTGGACAACTTGGTGATGGTGGGGCTGCACGCCTCCCCGATGTGGATCCTGTTGGCGGCGGCGGATGTGAGCAAGGGCGCGCGAGCCTACGTACATGAGCTGGGTGCCGAGCTCAAGCGGGCCGGTGTGATGGCGGCGGGCTCGCGGCTCGACTCGGTTGAGGACGTCCTGGGCGGGCTTGAGCGCCTGAGCACCCGCCTGTCCGATACGGTTGACATGCCGCCGCTGTCCGTCGGCGCCATGAAGGAGACGCTCCTCGGGGTCACGCGTGAGATGCGCGAGGGTGGCGACGCGCTGCGCCGAACAGCGGATGTGGATGCGCTGGCGTCCGACCTAACCGAGCTCGCGCGCCAGGCCAACCACTCCCTACTTGAAACGACGGGTGCGATCGCCCTGGGCTCTCTCCAGGGCGCGGGCCGCATCGTGCGGGGCAGCATCGTCGGAGCTGAGGCCACCGTCAGGTTCTTCACGCGCGTCGTGTGGAGCGATGTGCTCGGTGACTACGGTCGCTCGATGCAGAAGATCTATCGGCGCGGGTTCTACGGCGGCGTGCGGGGGTTCCTGCGTCCGCAGGCGAAGAGCGGGCGTGCGCTGTTCGCGTACGACTTGCTCAGCTGGACGGAAACCGCGCTCTCGTTCGGGCATTGGCGCGCCGCGCCGTGGGCTACCCCTGAGAGGCGATGAGATCCGCCAGCGCGCGGATGGTCGTGGGCCCCGTGCCGCAGCAGCCTCCGACAAGGGATGCCCCCGCCCGGAGCCAGGCGCGCGCCTCCGCGACGTAGGCGCCGTCGTCCGGCTCGTCCGCGAAGCACCACCCATCTGGTCCGTCCGCACCGCCGCTGCCGTTCGCATAGGCGCCAAACGGGCGGGTCGTCATGCCCGCGAGCGCGCGCACGGCCGCCGTAGCTGTCGCGGGCGCACAGCAGTTGACCAGCACCGCACAGGGCGCAAAGGGCTCAGCCGCTGCGACCGCGTCGGCGAGTGACTCGCCGGAGTGGAGTGTGCCGTCGGGTCGCAGGGTGAATGAGACGATGGCGGGCAGCAGCCCCGCGCGGGCTGCGGCGAGTGCGGTCGTCGCTTCACGAATCGTGTTCATGGTCTCGATCAGCACGAGATCGACGCGCGCGGCCACGAGCGCGCCCACGTGCAGACCGTGCTCCGCGCGTAGCGTGGCCTCGTCCGGCACCAGGTCGGGCCGAAAGCAATCGGCGACCGGCGCGAGGGAGCCAGCGACCAGGACGCGCCGACCAATCGCCGCGTCCTCGATGCCAGCTCGCGCCAGTTCGACTGCCCGGCGCGTGAGGGCGCGCGGATCGTGGCCGTGCGGAGCCACCGTGGCGCGCCCGGTTCGAAACGTGTTGGCGGTGACGAGGCGCGCTCCGGCGCGGACGTAGTCGGCGTGAAGGCCGCGGACGGCCTCCGGGGCGTCGAGCAGAGGCGCCGTGGACCAGAGGGGGAGCGGGGTAGGATGACCTCGCCGCAGCAGTTCGGTACCGAGGCCGCCCGAGAGCAGCAGCGGTCCCTGGCGCAGGACTTCGGTCACCGGGTTGGACTGGGGCATACGTCCATTCTGTCGCGGCTGAAGGCGCTCGTCAGGTTCCTGTACGGGCGGCTCTCTTGTTGGTGCCCGGCTTGGTCGATAGCGGAGCGGTGGAGGGCTCTCCGGAGCCTATGGCCTGGATTCTGCTCGTAGACGACGAACCCTCTGTGCGCGGTGCGCTTGCGGCGCAGCTGCGGGCGCTGCGCCATCGCTGCGTCGAGGCCGAGGATGGCCTCCAGGCGCTGGAGCGGCTGCACGAGCGTGAGTTCGACCTTGTCATGACGGACGTCATGATGCCCAAGCTCAACGGCTTCCAGCTGCTCGATCGGGCTCTCCCGTTCATCGAGGGCCGCACGCCCGTAGTCGTCCTCTCCTCCGTGGAGGATCGCGACAGCATTCAGGTTGCGCTGGATGCGGGGGCCTACGATTGGCTGACGAAGCCGGCTGATGCGGACGACGTGGCTCGCGTCCTGGAAGGCGGGCTCCGGCGTCGCGCCGAGAATGTAAGGCTCATCGGACGCTATCGCGGACGCGGTGGACCCGTGCCGAAGGAGGCGCTCGGCCCGCGCGCGGGAGACGTGCGCGAGGCACCGCCCAGCCAGCCGCCTGCCGGTGTCCCGGCGTTTCGGAGTGAGCCGCGCATCGTTGCTGTGCCGCGTCCGCAAGTTGGCGTTGCGGTGCCTGAGCGACCCCTCGGCTGGTGGCGGCGGGTCGCGACCTGGCTTCGCGGCGCGGCGTAGTTCCCTGCTCGGCTCGCGGGCTGCGTGCCCGTCGAAGCGCGGCCGTGGGTACGCTACGCGGGTACGTCGAGCGCACGGAGGAGCGATGAGCCGCATCATCCCGTCCCACTGGGGACACCAAACCGCCTTCCGTGGCGAAGTCGAGCTACTCGCGCGCCGCGTGTTCGGCGAACTCGATGCGGCGCTCGATCCGCGCGTGTTCCTCGTGGGTCTCGTGGCCGACCATGAAGACGGCATCTACCCGCTGTTCGTGGACACGCCGGGAGACAAGTCCGCCACGGACATCTTTCACGATGCCTCCCGCCGCGCCAAGGGGCTGCGCAAGGATCTCTACGCGGCGGCGCGGGAGGCCGGCGAGGATCCGGACGCCGCGGACATCAAGCGGCGCATCGTGCTCGAGGCCTGGCGACAGGCCGTCGAACTGTCGCTCGGCGAGCGGCAGGAGGATCGTGAGATCATCAGCTTCTGCTCCTCGCCCCGCCCCGTCCGCGAGTTTCTAGTGTGTACCGTGCTGCGTCTCAAGCGGTCGGCCTGGGAGCGCCAATACGCGCTACGCAAGGACGCCGAGGACGAGCGCGCCCGTCGACCCGCTTCGTTGCTGGACGCCTGCGTCGAGCAGTTCATGCGCCGGTGCGTCGTGGGCATGGCTGAGCGGCATTCCGGAATGAGTGCATCGCTCGTGGACGCCGATCCAGAGGAGATCATTCGCGCGGCGGGGCGGCTCGTGACGGACGCGCCCGCCCTTGCCGGTCAGCGCGACCTGAAGCAGCAGGGCCTTTGGCACGCGTGCAACACCATCTCGTCATTGCGCTACGAAGGAGCCCCGTGTCGCGGACAGTTGATCATCTCGGCACCCGACCATCCCGGCGTCGTGAAGCGCATCGCCTTCCACCGGCCGGTGCGCATCGGTGATCACGTCGCCGTGCGCAAGCTGCTGGCGACTCACCAGCCAGGCTACTCGCTCCTCTCGGATGGGAACGAGGTGTATGGGCTCGGACAGTTCAATCTGCACTCCTCCGTGCCCGATCAGAATCTGTTCAACATCACCTTTCGTGGTCACTACGCGTGGGAACTCGCCTATGGCCTGCGCGGCTTGATCCGGGTCTCCTACGGCCATCCGGGCCTGCCCGAAGCGGCGATCCGCGAGCAGCGCTTCCGGGCGCTGTGCCGAAAGACCTTTGAGGGCGCACGCGGTTTCGATGCCGACGCCCTTTGGGCGTTGACCGAGACGGCCACGCGCCAGGGCCACGGCACGCTCGTGGTGATCCACGCCGAGGTGGAGGGCGAAGTGGAGCGCTTGAAGCAACAGGCGGCTCCGATCCTGCCCGTCAACTTGGACGCGGAGGGCATTCTGGCGGTCACCGCCGTCGATGGCGCGATCGTGGCGGACCCATCCGGGGCCGTACACGCCTTCAGCGTGATCCTCGATGGCAAGGCGACGTCCAAGGGCAATCCCGCGCGCGGGGCGCGGTTCAACTCGGCGGTGCGCTACGTGGACTCGGCCAAGGTGCCGTGCATCGCCGTCGTGGTGTCAGAGGACGGCACCGTGGACGTCGTGGCCAATACAGGGTCTGAGGGTACGGCGAGCGTCTAGAGAGCCAGCTGCCACTGGAAGCGCAGCAGCCATGCACTCTCGCCGCTCTGCACCCTGCCGTTGTAACCCGCGTACGGATCCAAGATCACGAACCCGCCCGCGTCGGTGTCAACATACGACGCGTCGAGCTGCATCTTGTTGCCGTGGCCGTTCAGATAGTAGTTGATCCCCAGACCGATCTCCTGCGCCACGCCGTCGCCCGTCAAGTCGCCTTGCGTGTCGTACCCGCTCCAGCGGGCCGCGATCTCCCAGGGGGTGCCGACGAAGTGGTGGCCGAGCTGAACGAGCCACGCGCTGCTCTCGTCGTCGTTGACGCCCAGAACATCTTCGTCGTCTGTGCGCGCGTACCCAGCGGTCATGGACCACCCGCCGTAGCCCAGCGCGGCATCCAAGCCGTAGCGCGTGTAGTCGCCCAGCGTGCGGTGGGGCTGATCGAGGCGATCGGCGTAGTAGAACGCCCAGGCGCCAAGTTCGCCGTACCAGCGGCGCGTGACCTGACCAACGGCGCCCTCTTGGTAGCCGAGCGAATTCAGGAAGGCCCAGTTCACTCGGGCGGAGTACGCGAGGTTGTCGGAGGAGCGCTGGTCGATGACGTTGCGCACCGAATCCCCGCCGTCGCCGTTCGTGACGGCGAACATCCAGCCGAACTCCTCGCGCATGCCAAACATGCCGTGCAGCATGACGCCGTAGTCGCGGTTGCGGTCGGTGTAGCCCGGCATGCCCAGGCCAAGCCAGGCCGAGGCGAGCGAGACGTCGGCGAACTGCTGCAGTTCCGGGCGCACCATGAGCTGGCGGGCGGTGGGCGTGCGCAGGAGGCCGGCCCGCACATTCAGGATCTGCAGCGCCTCCCATTCAATCCACGCCTCGCGCAGGGGATCGAAGCTGTCGCTCTGGGAGTCGGGGCCGAGGTTCGCGCTCTTGCACCCGAGGCAGCCGCGCAGGTCATCCCACGCCCGGGGCCCGCCGTGGTTGCCGAACTCGAGCTCGAGGTAGTAGCGAAAGTTGGGCTCCGCCGTACCGGACAGGCGCAGCGTGGCGCGCGGTAGGGAGAACCCCGAGAGATCACCGCCGGGCGCGGGCGCCGTGTCATCGAAGAGGAATGCTTCGTAGCGGGTCTGGAACGTGAAGTTCAGGCGCAGCCGGAACCCACCGGTGCGGAAGCGGAAGCCCTGCTCGTAAGCCGCCATGCCAGGCAGCCCGGTGGGGGCGACGAGCGGAGCGTCACCGCGGAAGTACGCGTCGACGGAGCGCTGAATCTCGGCGCCAGAGCCTGCGGGCGCGCGCGGGACGGGGGCGGGCGTCTCAGGCGGCAAGCTCGGGAGCGGGCGCGGCGCGGGCGCCAGACGTGGAGCCGTTGGGTACGCCTGCGGAGCCGCTGGGTACGCCTGCGGAGCTGCGGGCGGCGCCTGCGGCGTCGGTGTGCCCGTGCGGCGCTTGATGACGCGCGGGGCTGGTAGGGGGCCGTCTTCCGCGCGGGCGGTCTCGGGAGCGGCCAAGCTGACGGCGAGCACGAGGACGGTGAGTCCGATCGCAAGGCCAGCCATGCGCAGGAGATACGGACTTCTCGGCACGGGCAGACCCTCCACCGCCACGATCCCGCCGCGGGGGCCGTTGCGCAAGGTTCCTCCCTCAAGCCGTGACAAGAACCTGACGGGGCTTGAACGCGGCTCATGCCGCAGAGGCGCCCAAACTCGAGGTCTACGATTCGCACATCTTCTTCATCGTGCACACGCCGGTGAGCCGAGCGTGGAGTCAGACGCGACGCATCGCGGTCTTCGTGGGCACCACGTGGATCGTCACGATGCAGCGCACCCAGTCTGACGCGATGAACGAGATCGCGGCGCGCGTCGAGGCCGCGCCGGATCACCTCCTGTCGAGTCCGGACGCGCTTGCCCACGTGGTCATCGATCACATGACGGGCGGCTTCGAGGGGCTGACGGCCGAGCTCCTCGAAGGCATGACCCAGCTCGAAGACCGCGTGATGGGGGATCCTTCTCCCGAGAGCATGCAGGCGATCCTGCACATGCGCCGACGAGTCATTGGGCTGCTGCGGGTTACCCGAACACAGCGCGACGTGTGCGCGAGCCTGTGTCGCCTGCAGCACCCTGCGATCAGCGTGAAGGTTGTGCCCTATTTGCGCGACGTGTACGACCACATCCTACGCGTGTTCGAGCTCTTGGAGTCCGCGCGCGAAGGCCTCGCCGTTACCCGTGACGCCTATCTCGCCGTCGTGAACAACCGCCTCAGCGAGATCATGCGCACCCTGACGATCATCGCGACCGTGATGATGCCCCTCTCGCTGATCGCGGGCATCTTCGGCATGAACTTTGATCCCTTACCGGGTGCGGATGGGTCGGTCGGATTCTGGCTGTGCATCGGCACGATGCTCGGAGTTGCCGGCGGCATGATCTGGTGGTTCCGCCGCCGGCGCTGGTTCTAAGGACGAGTCGCCAAGCGGGCGACGGCCTACTCCTCCAGCGCGCTCGCCACGGTGGCCCACTCCTCGTAGAGCGCCTCGAGCTCCGCGCGATCCGTCCGCACCTGGGCCAGCAGATCAGCCGCGACGGCCGGATCACTGCCTGGGGCGTAGGCACTCTCCAGTCGCTTCTCGTACGCGGTGACCCGCTCCTCAAGTAGCGCAATGCGCTCTTCGATGTCGCGGTAGCGGTTGCGCAGGCGGTTGGACTCTCGCCGCTTCTCCCGTTCGTCGGCAAACGCCTCGCGCTGCGCTTGTTTGCCCTCCGCCTCGCCGCGGCGATCGCTCAGCGCGGTGCGGCGTCCGAACTCGCCCGCGTCGACGCGCTGCTGCCACCAGGGCGCGAAGCGCATGGGATGATCGATGAGCACCCCGTCCTTCACCTCGACGACACGGTCGACCAGTCGATCGAGGAAGTACCGATCGTGACTCACGACGAGGAGCGTGCCCTGGAACTCGAGCAGCATCTCTTCCAGTTGCTCGCATGCCTGGATGTCGAGATGGTTCGTGGGCTCATCGAGCATGAGGAAGTTCACTTGCTCGTGCACCAGGCGGGCGAGCTGCAGCCTGCTCTTCTCGCCGCCGGAGAGTGTGCCGATCGCGCGATCCATGTCCTCGCGGGTGAAGAGGAAACGGTGTAGCAACTCCAGAGCCTCGCCGCGCGGCTTGCGCGTGGTGTTGAGGGCCCAGTCCTCGAGCGTCTGCTTCGGGTCGAGCTCTTCGCGCAGCTGGCGATAGTCTCCGACCTTGACGGATTTGCCCAAACGCAACGTCGGATTCTCCCAGCCACCGTGATCGAGGATCGCGTGCAACAGCGTGGACTTGCCGCTGCCGTTGGGGCCAACGAGGCAAATGCGATCGCCATACTCGACTTCCAGATTTGCGCCCGCGAAGAGCACGCGCTCGCCGATGCTGCAGTGGAAGTCGCTGATCGAGAGTGCGATACGGCCGTGGCGGCCGCTTCCGCGGATGGCCGCGCCGAAGGTCTTCTCGTGCGTGTCCGGCCGCTCGATCTTGTCCATCTGCTCGACCCGCCGCAGCATGGCCTTTGCACGCTTGGCCTGACCGGGATCGTCGTAGGCGTTCGCCATGTCCTTGAGCCGTCGGGCTTGGAACTCGATGCGCGCGATGAGCCGTTGCTGGGCCTTGAATTGACGCTCCTGCCGCGCCAGCGCCTCTTCCTTCTGCTGTTGGAACTCGGAGTAGTTCCCGTTCCAGACGACCACGCGGGACCGTCGTAGCTCCCAAATCTCCTTGCAGACGGCATCGAGCAGGTGGCGGTTGTGACTCACCATCAAGATTGCGGGCTTGGCCTTGCGAACGAAGTCGATGAACCACTCGACGCCTTCCATGTCGAGGTGGTTGGAGGGTTCGTCCAGCAGCAGGACATCCGGATCCGTGAGGAGCGCGCGCGCAAGCCCGATGACGTTGCGCTCACCCCCCGAGAACCCGTCCATCGGCTGATGCCAGGCCTCTTCGGGGAGGCCAAGGCTGGAGAGCACGGACTCGATCCGGCGATCGAGGTCGTAGATGCCCGCCTGCTCTTGCTCCATCTGCAGTCGGGCGTACTCGCGCAGGCGATGGTCGTGGTCCTGGGTGCCAGCCGACGTCGCGATCTCGTGTTCCAGCGCGCGCAGCTGGCGCTCACGCGTTGTCGCCTCGGCGAAGACGGCTCGCATCTCCTGGTGGACCGTGCGGCCGGGATCCCAGGTCAGCTCTTGCGCCTGGTACGCGATGCGCACCCCCGGCTGCACCACGATGCTGCCCTCGCTCGGTTCGAGGTCGCCGCGTAAGAGGCGCAGCAGGGTGGACTTGCCGGTGCCGTTACGACCGATCAGGCCGATGCGAGCTCCGGGCTCGACCTCCACATGGACGCCGTCCAGGAGGAGGGGCCCCCCGAAGTGCATGCGGACTCCGTTGGCGGCGAGCAGCGGCATGCGGGGGAGCCTACCCCGCGTGCCGGTCGGGTCAGAGGACGCCCCCGACCACCGCGGCACCGATCGGCAGGAGCCACAGCACCAG
>JAQBWE010000083.1 GCA_027625315.1 Planctomycetota bacterium | reverse complement strand
GCCCTGATCCTGCCTCAGGTCGCGTCCCTGCCGGTTGGATCGGTATCGTCCCTTCGAATAGGGGTGAGCGGCTACGGGCGCTTCAATCAAAATCGGCGATCACCGGCGCGTGATCGGAGGCGCCCTCGCCGGCCCGCTCAGCCCGCTCGATGAAGCAGGCCTCCGAGCGCTCGGCCATCGACTCGGTCACGAGGACCAGATCGATGCGCAGACCGGCGTCGCACTCGTAGCCCTGGCCGCGGTAGTCCCACCAGGAGTAGTGGCCGCCGGCGCGCTCGTGCCAGCGGAAGAGGTCGGCCAGGCCGAGAGCTTGGAGCTTCGCCAGGGCCTCATGCTCTTTGGGGTGGAAGTGGACGTGGCCGCGCCATGCATCAGGGTCGTGCACGTCACGATCATCCGGCGCGATGTTGAAGTCCCCGAGCAGGACGAGGTCGTCGCCCGGGCCGTGCGCCCCGGCCAGCATCTGCTCCAGCCGCTCGAGCCAGTCGAGCTTGTAGACGAACTTGTCGCTCTCGGGGCTCTGGCCGTTGGGCACGTAGATGTTGACCACGCGCACGCCGAAAAACGTGCCCGCGATGAGGCGGCGCTGGGCGTCGTCCCCGTCATCCGGAAGCCCCCGGACGACGTCGCTGGCCTGCTCCCGGGAGATGAACGCAACACCGTTGTAGGTGGGCTGCCCAAACGTCTCGACGTGCCACCCGAGCGCCTCGAACCGGTCGCGGGGGAAGTCCGCGTCCAGCACCTTGATCTCTTGCAGGCACAGCACGTCGGGCTGCTGGCGCTCGAGGAACGCCAGCACGCGGTCCAGCCGCGGCCGGACCGAGTTGACGTTCCACGTGGCGATGCGCATCGGGCTCTCTCCGAGCGAAGCATTCTACGCACGCCGGGTACCATCGCACCGACGACGCTCGGAGGACGACTGTGGACACGCTGGCCGTTCTGGCTGCCCTGCTGGCTGTGGGCATCGGTGCGCAGTGGATCGCGTGGCGCGTACGCGTGCCGGCCATCATCTTGCTCCTCGGCTGCGGGTTCGTGTTCGGCAAGGATCGCCTCGATCTCGGCCTGCACGCGCTCTTCTCCGACGAACTGCTCTTCCCGATCGTGTCGGCGTCGGTCGCATTGATCCTGTTCGAAGGCGGGCTCTCCCTGCGCCTGGCCGATCTGCGCAAGCACGGCCGCACGGTGATGCGCCTCATCACCGTCGGCGCCGTCGTGACGTGGATCCTCAGCACTCTGGCCGCGCATTGGATCGTCGGACTGCCCTGGAACATCTCCGTCTTGCTGGGCGCGATCCTGATCGTGAGCGGACCCACCGTCGTCCTGCCCCTGCTGCGGCACATTGGTCCGCGCGGCAAGACGGGCCCGATCCTCACGTGGGAGGGCATTGCCATCGACCCCGTCGGGGCCGTTCTCGCCGTGCTCGTCTACGAAGGGTTCGCGCTCGGCGGCTCGGCGGCGACGGGCCACTGGATCATGGGGCTCGCCAAGACCGTCATCATCGGCGGCGGCCTGGGTGCTCTCGGCGGTTGGGCGCTCGTTCAGATGCTGCGGCGCTACTGGGTCCCCGACCAGCTCCAGATTCCGGTCACGCTCGCGCTGGTCGTCGGCGCGTTCGCGCTCTCCAACTACGCCCAGCATGAGAGCGGACTCCTCACGGTCACCGTGATGGGCGTCTGGGCGGCCAACAGCGGGGTCTCGGTGCGCCACATCCTCGAGTTCAAGGAGCACCTACGCGTGCTCTTGATCTCGTGCCTGTTCCTCCTCCTGGCCTCCCGACTGGGGAACACGGAGCTCCGGTCGTTCGACGCGTCGTGGCTGATCTTCCTCGGCGTCCTGCTCGTCGTCGTGCGGCCCATCAGTGTCTGGATCAGTACGCGCGGCTCGGACCTCACGCGTGAGGAGAAGCTCTTCCTCGCTTGGATGTGCCCGCGCGGCATCGTGGCGGCTGCCGTCGCCTCCGTCTTCGGGCTGGAGCTCGCAGCCGCTGGCGTCAAGGGCGCGGAGACCCTCGTGCCGCTGACGTTCCTCGTCATCGTAGGCACGGTCGTCATCTACGGATTCACCGCCGGCCCCCTTGCCCGCCGGCTGGGACTGGCCGTTCCGAATCCTCAGGGGCTCTTGCTCGTCGGGGCGCACGCCTGGGCACGTACGATTGCCGCGATCCTCCAGAAGGAGGGTGTGACCGTGGCGCTCGTCGACCTCAACCGCGCGAACGTCCTCGCGGCCCGGCTCGCCGGCCTCAAGGCCCACAACGCGAACGTGCTCGACGGTCACGAGGTCGAGGAACTGGAGCTGTTCGGCATCGGTCGCGTGCTCGCGCTCACGCCGAACGACGAGGTGAACAAACTCGTGGTCCTGCACCTCGCCCACACCTTCGGGCGGAGCAACACCTTCCGCCTGCCCCGCGACACGGTGCCGTCCAAGGAGAAGCCGGCGGACGCCGGACCCCAGCACGGCCGCCAACTCTTCGCGCCCACGGCCGACTTTTTCGAGCTCAGCGCGCGGTTTGGCCGCGGCGGCCTGCGGGTTACTACGCTGAGCGAGACGTTCGACTTCGCGGCGTTCCTCGCGGAGCACGGCGAGCGGGCCCTGCCCCTGTTCGTCCTCGAGCCCTCCGGGACCCTCACAATCGCCACCCCAGAGATCCCGCTCGCTCCGGGGCCTGGGGCGCGCGTCGTGGCTCTTGTGGACAAAGAGCCCGCGTAGGGCTGGCGCGGGGTGGCGCCGTTTCCGGCGCGGATCCAGCCACGCCGGGCGGTTCGTCCCGATTGGACGCCCACACAGGCAGGGCTACCTTGCAGGGCCACGACGACGAAGGAGTCCAGTCATGTCGGACGCGACCACAACCGCCCCCAAGGTGCTCTTCGAGATCACCGAGGCCCACCTCAACACCGGCTTGCGCGGCTACCCCGTCGGTACCTGCCGCACGAGCGCTGTGAGCCCGACGCTGGGCGTCACGTACGTTGGCTACCGACTCGATCAGTTGCAGGACAAGACGGCGGAAGAGGTCATCTACCTGCTGCTCCACAAGGAGCTGCCGACCCCCGCGCAGGCTGAGGCGCTCAAGGCCGATATGGCCAAGCGAGCGGCCATCGACCCGCGGGTGTACGACGCGCTGCGCGCGCTGCCCAAGGACGGCCACCCCATGGAGTGGCTCATCACGGGCCTCTCCGTGCTGGGCATGACCGGCAAGTCTGAGGAGAACGATTACCACGAGGATTGCCTCAACCTCGTCGCACGTATCAGCACGCTCGTGGCGTCGATTTACCGCATTCGCGAGGGTTGGGGCGAGCCGATCGCGCCGCGGTTCGACCTCTCGTTCCACGAGAACTTCGCGCACATGCTCGGCATCGAGGACGCCTCTGATGTCCTGCCGGACCTGTTGCGTCTGTTCTACGTACTCCACATGGATCACGGCGGCGGCAACCTGTCGACGTTCGTGGGCAAGGCCGTCGCATCCGGCAAGGCCGACATGTACTCCTCGATCGCCGCCTCGATGGCCGCGCTGTACGGCCCGCGCCACGGCCGCGCCAACCAGGAGTGCCTCGCCTTCGTCAAGGAGATCGGCACGAGCGATCACGCGGCCGCGGAGAAGCGCGTGCGCGACCTGATGGCAGCCGGCGGTCTCGTGTTCGGCTTCGGCCACGCGGTGCTGCGCGAGGAAGATCCCCGCGCGACCATCCAGTACGCCTACGGCGAGAAGCACTTCCCCGACAACGAGCTCGTCAAGACGGCCGCGGCGCTGCGCGCGGTCGTTCCGCCGATTCTGAAGGAGAACCCGAAGATCCAGAACCCGTATCCGAACGTGGATGCGGTCTCGGGCTCGCTCCTCACGGCGGCCGGCCTGACGGATCCGGACTACTACACGCTGCTCTTCGGCTGGTCCCGCGTGGCCGGCATCGCGGCGCAGATCGTGGACGAGCGCAACTACGCCGGGAAGAAGGATGGCTTGCCCATCTACCGCCCGAAGTACGTCGCCGAGGGTCAGCCCGCCACCCGCCCGTAGGCATTCGGTAGGGCTCGCCCAGCAGGGGCTAAAGGCCGTGGGTGTCGGTTGCCGTTAGGGATCCAGTCCCGTGACTGGGGGATCCTGGATGGGCAACGACAACCGCCGCCAAGCCGTACGCGTTGAGTGCGATCTACCGGTGCGCCTGCACGGCGGGGCTGGCGACGAGTACGCCGGCCGGATCATCGACCTGAGCCGTACGGGGCTGCGCCTGCGGATTCCCGGCAAGCTGCTGGGTGTCCATCGGCTCTCCAGCCTCGTCCAGGTGACGCGCCGGCTGCATGAGACGCTGGGTGACCAATTCCGGGGCGAGCTGCACTACGAGATGCTCGGTCCCCTGATCCAGCGCACGCTGAAGCCGTGCCGGATCGCCAAGCGCGACTGGGAACAGACCGACGTCGAGATCGGCTGCGAGTTCGACATCGGTCTGACCGCGGAGGAGGTCGGCATGCTGGGCATGCCCCTGCCCGCCGTCGGCGCAGAAGTCGCGGCGCCCGGGCTGCACGGCGCCGGGCCCGTGTTCCGATCAGGTGGCTCGCGTCACACGCTGCGCCCTCATCCGGCGGCCGAGCCGAGCTATGTGGCCTACCTCTATCCCGAGCCGGGCAAGATGTCGCAGCCGCTCGCCACGCGCACCCAGACACTCTCACGCGGCATGGCGATGCTGGAAGTCGACGCCGGATAGGGCTGGGACCTGCCGGACGTGCCGGTTTCCGAGCTCGTCATGCGCCTGGACGCCGCCTACGGCGCGGGCATCCTGCTCCGGGTCGTGGACGCCGAACAGGATCTCTGGGCCGGACCGGCTGAGATCCTCGAGGTGGATGTGCGCCGGGCCCCCCACCGCATCCTGATCGGCGTCGAGTTCGGCCGTGAGCTGCGGAACGAAGAACTCGGCCGCCTGGGCCTCCCGACGCCCGCCTGACCCAGGTAGGGACGCGACCACGCGCCTTGCCTTGACAGAGCCCGTATCCGGGGCTGCCATGGGGGTCCATGCGCGCCTCCCGCCTTGAGCTGGCCCTCGGATCCGTCGGGGTCGCACTGCGCCGCACGGGCACGATGCTCCGCGAGGTGCTTTTGCTGGTCGGGCCCATCCGGGCACTCGAGGCCGTTGGCCCCTACACCCGCGGCGACGGCTTCGACCTCATGCTGTTCTGCGGCGCCCTGCTCGCGGGCATCCTGCTCCTGAATGCGGCCCGCGCCGGCTGGATGCCCTGGACCGTGCGCGCTGTTCACGCCGTGGCTCGCCGCGGCCGGACGTGGGGTCGGCGCATCCTGCCTCGCCAAGCCATGGCGTTCCGCCCGACGGCGGATGCGCGTCCGCTCCCCGACCGCGCCCTCGTCGGACCCATCCTCGTGCTGCTCGCACTGCTGTTCGGATTGCTCGCGCTCGGCCCGAACCTCTACGTCGGCCTGCGCGCGCTCAAGACCCACGTCGCGTACACGCCCTACCTCGCGCTGCTGGTCTCGATCTGGGCGCTTCTGCTCGTCACCGTGCTCGCGTGCGCGCTGTGCTTCCAGCAGTGGTTGGCGGCGGCCTCGCGGCGACGCGGCGGATCCTCGACACCGTATGTCGGCGCGATCGGCGCGTGGTTAGTGGGCATGGCCGCCCTCATCGCGTTGCCCGGCATCGTCGCCGTGCTCGCAGTCCTCGTCGTCGGCTTCGTGGGCGATCGGATTCTCGCCGCAGCGCCGGCGCGCGATTACCTGTATTGCCGCCGCGATGCTCTCGGCCGCCCACTCGCCGTGCGCGTGCAGGCCTTCCTGCGCCGGCAGCATGCAACGCTCGCCCTGGCGCTCGCCGTCGTGGTCACCATCGGCCAGGCCGACCGACTCTGGTGGGCTCACGGTCCCCGGGCGCCGTTCGAGTTCACGGGCTGGATGGGCCTCATGGCGAGCCTGGCCGCGGTCGGCGTGGCAGGCGTGCTCGCGCTCGAGTGGCGCCGCCTCCTGGGCGGTCGCGCCACGACCCCCGAAGTCACGCTCACGCCGACCCTCTGGATTAGGCGACCCGCGTCGCGGGAGCTCGGCAGCGCGGAAGAGCGCCAGGAGAACTACTGGTACCGCGTCGCGCGTCTGCGCGGGTGGCTCGTCCTGCGCGCGACCTCGACTCCGAAGCATCCGTGGGACCTGGTGCTGGGCTCGGACGATCATCCCCGCCGCTTCGCGCCGCGCGAGCCGCTGGATGAACACGACGCGCAGTTTCAGTTGGAGCGTCGCTTTCACATCGTGATGCGGCGCCGCTTCCATCGGCAGTTCGAGCGCCTGTTCAAGGCCGCGCGCGCGGAGACCCCCGAAGGCGGCACGGGCTTCCTCGTCTGCCCGCACGCGTGGATGGTGGCCGGCGTCGTGCGCGACATCGACCCCACGCGACGCCGCAGCGCGACCGGTAGTCTCACGGGCCCCCGCACCTACGGGCCGCCGTTCGCGCAGAGCTTCGAGCCGCGCGTGCGGCGCTACATCGGCGCCATCCTGCGGACGCTCGAGATCGACGTGATCTTCCTCGACGACGGCATCACCTGGCGCGACATCCGGCGCGTGCTCAGCGTGGCGTACGAGATCCACGATCAGGGTCGCGCGCCGCTGCGCGAGCGGCACTTCCTCGGGGTTCCGCGAGTCCGCGTGGCCATCCAAGAGGAGCCCGCGGAGCCCGAGCCGCCCAAGGCGATTCCCGATGCCCTGGACATGGGAGTTCCCGATCCTTCTGGCGGCGCCATCCGCGTGCTGCTGATCCTGCGCGATCGCGGCGCGCGCGACGACATCGAGGTGCTGGATCCCGTCGATACGGGGCTGCGCACGCCCCAGCTCGTCTAGCGCTTCTACGCCCCCAGACAGGCCATAACGACCGCGCCGGGCACTTTGGCGCGGCCGGCGTCCCCCGGCCGACCTACGCTCAGGCCTGAACCCGCGCACGGCCTCCGGTCGCGACGCACAACCTAGGAGACTGACGATGCGTAGGATCTTCTTCGCTCTGGTGGCGGCTGCTGCCGCCCTCGGCACCGTGGCTTGCACTGGCGGAGGCTGCGCCGGCTGCGGCGGCTAGGCCGTCTGAAGCAGGTTCGCCTGCTTACCCGCGGGCCGTGTCTCCACGCGAGCTACGGCCCGTGTTTCGTTTTGCGCTCGCGCTACACGACCCGGGCGGCGCAATAGCGTCGCGCCTCGTCGGCTCCCGCGCGCGCGACCTCGGCGGTCCATTCCACAACCTGCGCGCCGCCGAAGTAGAACCCACACGGCTCCACGACCTCCACGTTCGGCCGGAGCGCGCGCAGCGCTTCGATCTCAGCTCTCGAACGCCCGTGTGCTTCGACGTAGAGGCGCCCGGCATCCGTGTGCACGCGGGCAGCCGCCACCGCTTCCGCGGGCGCAAGCCCGGCATCGAGAAGTTGGACGATCACTTGCAGGATCGCCGTCTTGATGCGCGCACTGCCCGCTGAGCCGAGTGCGATGCGCCGCCCCGCCCCGTGCTCGAGAATCATCGGGCACATGGAAGTCATCATGCGCCGGCCGGGCTCGCGCTGCGCGCCGACGGGCAGGATGTCCTCTTCGCCGAGGAAGTTGTTGAGCACGACGCCCGTGCCGGGCGCCGTGATGCCGGCACTCTCGCCGACCGTCGTCGTGTACGAGACGAGCGTGCCTTCGGCATCGGCGGTCGAGACCTGCATCGTGTTGCCGCCTGGAGTGCCGGCCAGGACGCCCTGCAGCCAACCCGGCTCGAAGAGGCGCGCCTCGTACTCCGGCGTGCGCAGCGCGGCGCCTTGTTCCATGGCGTCGGCGATCCGGCGCCATGCGGTGACATCCAGCGGTCGCGGCAGCTCGCCGCCGGCCTCCAGCAGCCGCAGGCCCGCGAGCACGATCGGCCCGGTGACACTCGGCATCGCCGGCGCATGCACCGTCCAACCGCGGTAGCTGCCACGCAGCGGCTCGCGAAACCGAGGCTTGTACGCGGCGAGATCCTCCGGCGTGACCCAATCGTCGGCCGCCGTGACGATCGCTTCGGCCACGTCGCCCATGTAGAACGCGCCTGCGCCTTCCGCGACCAAGCGCTCGATCGTGTCGGCCAGGTTCGGGAGACACAGCCGCTCGCCGGGCTGCACGACCTGCGCTCCGTTGGAAACGAGCGCCCAGGTCTCGGGCGACATGCGGAAGATCTCGTCGAGCAGTTGGAACGCGCGCGTTTGGGCCTCGCCTGCGATGTACCCGGCGCGCGCCGCCGCGATCGCCGGCGCCGCGACCTCAGCGAGGGGCATGCGGCCAAAGCGACGATGCACCTCCCACAGGCCAGCGACCGTGCCCGGCACCGCAATCGACGGGGCGCGCACGTGAAAGTCGATGGGAATGCCGTCGAAGACGACGGTGACGACGTCGAGCTCGCGGGCACCGTGGCGGCGCGCGGCCAGCCCAGGGAGCGCGGCGAAGAAATCGCACACGTACACCTGGCCCGCGCGGAGGAGCGTGAGGATGCCCCCGCCACCCAGGCTCGTCATCGTCGGCAGCGTGACGCAGGCCATCAGGCCCGCGCCGATCGCAGCGTCTACGGCGTTGCCGCCAGCCGCAAGGAGAGCCGCGCCGGCCTCAGCGGAGTGGTCGTCGGCAGATGCGCAGGCTCCGCGGTGCATGGCGCGTATCCTACGGCCCGCCGGCTCGGAGTCGCCCCGTCGCGCGGGACGGACCGTCGGCAGGAGGCCCTGATGGAGGTCGATCCCGCCCTACTGTCCGCGCGCGATAGTTATCGCCTGATGATCGCCTGCGTGATTCCACGCCCCATCGGCTGGGCGAGCACCCTGGCGGCCGACGGGACGCCCAACCTCGCACCCTTCAGCTACTTCGGCGGCGTGGCGGCCACGCCCATGACCGTGATGCTGAGCGTCGGACGTCGCAACGGGGTACGCAAGGACACCGCGAGCAACCTGCTCGCCACGCGTGAGGCCGTCATCCACATCCCCCACCACGCGCTCGGCGAGGCGATGGTGGCCACATCGGCCGAGGCCGCGCCGGAAGTCGACGAGTTCGCCCTCGCCGGCCTAACGCCCGTGCCCTCGACCCGGGTGCGACCGCCCCGCATCCGCGAGGCCGCCATCGCGATGGAAGCCGTGTTGACACAGCACCTCGAGGTCGGCGCCAGTCCGATGGACCTCTTCCTGCTCGAGATCGTGCACCTGCATCTGGATGACGCGTTCGTCGTCGACGGGCTGCCCGACGCCGGGCGGCTCCGCGCGCTCGGCCGGTTGGGCGGCGCGGCCTACTGCGACACCGCGGCGCCGTTCGAGATTCCGCGCCCGTGAGCGTTCACCCCTACCGCGACGGGGGTGGGGCGACCTGCGCCGCGATCTTGCCCTCGAACGCGGAATCGGGGCTCGTTCGCACGCGATCGGGTTCGTGGGGCGAGGGTGTGGGGCAGCCGGCTAGGACGACGCGGGGTAGGGCCCCCGCGAGGACGACGACGGCAATCCCACGCCCCGCATCCACGAGGCCGTACGTGCTCGGCAGGGTGGGTGAGCGCTTACCCCCGGCCTACACGGCCGGACGATCGTCCGTAAGCGCGAGGTCATTGACGGCCTGCCACAACGACGCCAGCGCCTCCGAGATGTTGGCATGAACCGAGGGCGCGAGATCGTCCGTGAGCAAGGCCTCGAGGCCGCGATAGGCCGCGAGCAAGCTCGCCTCGGCCTCGGTCAAGGGCGTGCCCATGACGTCCGTGGGCTTAGACATGGCTCGCTCCTTTCACGACGCGATCATCCTTGACGCGCTTCGCCTTCAGCTCGAAACGCGGCAGGGAGCCCGCCTCGGCGCGCTCCACGTGGATGCCCAGTCCTTCGATGTTGTGAGACAGATCCGATCCCAGCCGCTTCGCGATGCCGCTCCACTGATCCTCGAAGCCCGGCCGGACCTCGCACCGGACGGCGATCTCGTCGCGGATGCCGTCCTTGGTCCACAGCCGGATCTGGAACTCATCCACGGCCAGATACTCGCGCACGATCGCCTCGATGGCGCGGGGATAGACGTTGGTGCCGCGCACGAGCAGCATGTCATCGACCCGGCCGCGAATGCCGCCGTCGTACACATCAAACGATCGTCCGCAAGTGCACTTGGTGTGCGGAACCTTGATCACGAGGTCGCGGGAGCGGTAGCGGACCAGCGGGATGGCCGTGCGGCCGAACGAGGTCACGACGCGCTCCCCCTGTTCGCCGTAGTCGACTGGCTCGCCCGTCGCCGGGTCGATGACCTCTTCGATGAAGTGGTCCTCGATGATGTGCGTCCCCCCGGGCTGGTGCTCGCACTCGAACATCATGATGGTGCCGATCTCGGTCATGCCGGCGGTGTCGGCCGCCTTCGCCCCCCACTGCTCTTCAACGAGCTTCTTGCTCGCGGGGATCGATCCAGCCGGCTCGCCCGACAGGATCAAGCGCTTGACGCTCCCGGAGGGCAGATCGATGCCGAGGTTCTCAGCCTCCTGCCCAAGGCGCAGGGCGTAGGTCGGCGTGGCGCACACGACGGTGGCCTGCATGTCGTGGATCAGCTGGACGCGATTGGGCGTCGTCATGTTGCCGCTGGGCAGCACGAGGCAGCCCATCTTCTCGGTGCCGTAGTGCGCGCCCCAGAAGCCGATGAACGTGCCGTAGGAAAACGCGAAGAACACGCGGTCGCCGGGACGCACGCCGAAGCCGTGGAAGCCGTAGCACCACATGTCGGCGACCCACTTCCAGTCCGTGCGCGTATCAAGCACGCGCAGCGGCGTGCGGCCCGAGGTTCCGGAGGTGGTGTGGTACCGGATCGCCTCGTCGGGTGTCACGGCGCACATCTGGCCGAAGGGCGCGTGCTCGGCCTGGTTGTCCATCCACGCATCGCGGGTGGTGAACGGCAGCCGCACGATGTCATCCACGGTCCGGATGTCAGCGGGCTTGACGCCCGCCTGGTCGAACAGCGCCTTGTGGAAAGCGCTCGTGCGATAGGCCCGCTCGACGGTCAGCCGCAGCCGATGGCCCTGCAGGGCGCGCAGTTGCTCCCGCGGCATCGTCTCGGTCTTGGGGTTCCAGTACGGACTCCCACGCATGGTCGGCCTCCCTTCGGCTCGAGAAATCTAGCCCGATCTCGCCCCGAGCGCGAGGGGTCAGGCCTCAGCGGCCAGGGCGGCGAGCTCCGGCTCAGCTAGTGCGGCGGGCTCGCGCGCCGGGAGCGCGGCCAGTGCCTGATTGATCTTCGCCGCGAGCGCCGTATCACCGCGCGCGGCCGCGTGCTCGCTTGCGAGCGCCAATCCGTGCCCGAGCACCTCGCGCTCCTCGCGCGTGGCCTCGGAACGCACCGCCCAGGCATGTAGCAGGGTCAGCAGAGCCTTGGATACGAGTCCGTCCTCACGGCGCACCGCACGGTGGTGCGCCCCGACCAGCAAGCCCGCGAGGGCCATTCGCTGGCGCGCCGTAGCCTCCACCGGTCCCGTGACGAGCTGCAGCACCTCGCTCAGCTCCGCGGCGAGTTCGCGATTGGCGAAATCGCCCCGGATCCAGAGGCCGTCCGCGACAGCGGTCGCCAGCGTCAACCAAGCCTCGATCGTGGCGTCCGCTTGCACAACCAGCACGCGCAGGCGATCGAGCAGGGCATCGGCAAACGTATCGTCCCCTGCCCGTCGCACCTTCGCGTGCATACGCACGAGCGCGTCGCCGAGCAGCGTGTTCGGTCGGGCCTGCCCGCGGCTCGCCTCCTCTGCGCCACGCAGGGCTGCGAGCAAGGACTCCTGCCGCCCGCCCAACCCGAACAGTCCCGCCTGCCACGGCGCATCTTGAAGCGCCTCGACGTAGGCCAGGTGCTGGGCGGCGGTCGCCTCAGATCGCGCCGCGAGGGTGCGCAGCAGGTCGAGTGAGTTCTCGGGCGCAAACTCCGCCCCGCGACGCAGTGCATCGCGATGGCGATCAAGCAGGGCGCGCGCCCAGGCGTCGCGCTGCTCCTCGGGCGCGTGCGGCCGCTCGGCCAGCAGGCGCAGGTCCGCGAGCAGGCT
>JAQBWE010000082.1 GCA_027625315.1 Planctomycetota bacterium | reverse complement strand
ACCCGCGGGCACGTTGCGCCTGCGCGCGATCGCTCCGCGCGTGTCATTCGGCGCCCGGGGCCACCGCTGGCACACCGTCCCGGCTGGCGACCTCGTCGACGGTGCGACCCTCGCGTTGCCTGAGGCGGCCGCGGCACTTGTCGTGCGCGTGCGCGAGGCCGATGGACGCCCCGCCGTCGGCGTGCCGTTGAACGTCCAGCCCGCCGCACCGGGGCCCGCGGCCGTCACCGACGAGGGCGGGACCGTCGTCCTCGACCACCTGCCGCCGGGCCTCGTGCTGCTCGATCCAAACAGTGAGCTGCGCCGGGGTCCGCGGGTGCGGGCCCGGGCGGGCGACGATGCCGACGTCACGATCGTGCTGGAGCCGGCTTGGCGCGTGACCGGCGTCGTCCAGGATCCTGCCGGCCGGCCGCTCGCCGGCGCGTTGGTCGAGGGCTTGGGCTCGGCGGACACGTTGGGCTCCGCGCCGACCAGCGACGAGCGCGGCCAATTCACATGGCGCGGCCCCGCGGTCGCGCGCCTTGCGCTCGCCGTGCGGTCAGAGGGCTTCGCGGAACGCCGGCTGCATGTGGAGCCGCCCGCAATCGGCGCACTGGTCACCGACCTGGGCGCTGTGCGCTTGGAGGGTCCGGGGCTCGAGGTGGTGGGCCGGGTGAGAACGGTCTGGCGCGACGCCGATGCGTACATCCTCGTCGAGCCGCTCGTGGCTGCGCCACTGCGTGAACTGTTTGGCGCGGGGCAGGTTCTGGACCGTCCGCACCGCCTCGTGCTTGAAGCGGACGGCACGTTCCGTGGCGTCGATCTACCCACGGGTGTTCCGCTACGCGTCGGCGTACGCGGCGCCGGCGTGTCGGTGGACGCGGTCGTGGAAGGGGGCTCCGGGGAGCGCGTGGAAGTCGCCCTTGATCCGCCGCCCGGCGAGCGCTTCGTGGGCAACGTGCATCGACCCGATCGTCTGCCAGCCGCGGGCGTCACTCTCTTGCTCTCGGCGGAGCCGCGTGAAGGCGACCGCGCGGGCGACGGCGACCTCGAGCTGGTGAGCGGCGCGGATGGTTCGTTTGATCGGCGGGGGCTTGCCGCTGGCGCGTGGTACGTGCGGGCGTACGCGGCAAACTGTCGCAGTCTCCACCAGCGCGTCGTGCTGCCGCTCGCGGAGCCGCTGCATTTGCATTTCGAAGCCGCCTTAGAGGACGCGACGCGACGCGTGCGGGGGCGCGTACACCACGCGATCCGCACGGATGTCGAAACGAAGGACGACAGCCCGTGGGTCGGCGAGCGATCGACGATTCGCTACGAGGGGGCCCTTGCGGGCGTCACCGTCCGGGCAGGCGGCGCTGAGGCGGTGACGGACGCCGACGGTCAGTTCGTACTCGAGGGCGTGGAGTCGCTCGCGCCGAGCATCGGGTTGACCTATGGCTATGTGCCGGGTGCGGAGACGCCGGCGGATCCGCGCGCGTACGTCTCCCAGGGCGCACTGGAGGTGAAGCCCGGCGGCGAGCCGCTCGAGCTGGTGCTCTGGCGTGCGGCCACGCTGCGCTTTCGGGCCGTCGACGGCATTGACGACAGCCCGCTCGCGTTCGTGCACGTCGTGATTCGAAGCGACGACGGCAACGTCCAGTTCGACCGCGGCGTCGCGCCCGTGGATGGCGTCGTTGAGATCACGGGCCTCCCGCCGCGCGGTTCCACGCTGACGGTTGTGGCGCGGGATCGGCGTTTCCGCAAGGCGCCCATTGCGCTGCGACCCGGGGAGCGGACCGACCTCGGTGACGTGCTGCTAGTGCACGGCATGCGTATTTCCGGGCGCGTGTTTGGTCCGGGCGGACATCCGATTCCCGGCGCCCGCATTGGTGCGTACGGCCAGGGCTGGCAGCACGCTGAGGTGGATCCCGGCCTCGATCGCGAGCTGCTCTTTCGTACCGCCGAGACCGACCTGAACGGCCGCTTCGTCCTTGAGGGCTTTGACCCCCGCAAGCCGGCCGACCTCGCGGTGTGGGCTCGCGGGTTCGCCCCGACGTCCGTCCGGGCTGAGTTGGCCAAGTTCAGCGACGTGATTGACGCGGAGGTGGAAGTGCACCTCGTCGAGGGCGCCTATCTCCTTGTCGACTTGCACGAGCTTGGTTTCCGCGGCGAACGCGGCAATCGCGTGCACGGCGCCCTGGTCGACATTGAGCACGCCCACGACGGCACCGATTGGCTCGATCTGGTGTTGCGCGGCCTGCTGCGCGGACCTGTGGCCGCGGACGAAGATTGGCGGGCCGTCTCGGAGCAGCTGCTCTACGAGCGGCGGGGGGTCGAGGGCTATGTGGTGGGCCCGGTGCGGCCCGGCCCGTATCTGCTCTGGGTCGAGCGACCCGGGTTCGAGCGACTACGCAGCAAGCTGACCATCATCGATCCCGCCGAAACGGTGCTGATCGATGTGGTGAGCGGCAGCGAGCGCCTGTACCAGGGGCGGACGACCCGCCTCTTCTACGAGCTAGCGCCGGCGCGCTAACAGGGGCGCTTGGACGCGGCCTTCCGATTAACGCGATTGCGCTCCCCTTCGAGGGACCGCAGCACCTCAGGGGTGATGTCGCCCGTGGGGTACTTGCCGTCCATGCAGGCGTGACAGAACTTGGAGACCCGGTCCGTGGGTCCCCGGACCCCGGTCACGAGGTCATCGATGGAGAGATAGACGATGGCGTCGGCGCCGATGCGCTCTGCGATCTGCTTTTCGCTGCGATTAGAGCGCGCGACGAACTCGTTGCGCGTCTGCATGTCGATGCCGTAGGGGCACGGGTACTTGATCTTGGGCGAGGAGACGCCGACGTAGACCGCCTTCGCGCCGGCCTCGCGCACCATGGCGACGGTTGCCTTGGTGGTGGTGCCGCGCACGACCGAGTCGTCGATCAGTAGGACCTTCTTGCCCTCGAGCTCCATCGGCAGCGTCGTCAACTTGGCCCGCACGCTGCGCTCGCGATTCTCCTGCTGGGGCATGATGAAGGTGCGACCCACGTAGCGGTTCTTGAGGAGTCCCTCGCGGTAACGCACGTCGAGGGCCCGGGCGCACTCCAGCGCGGCCGGGCGGGCGGAATCGGGCACGGGCACGACGACATCCGGGTTGAGCCCCGCGGCCGTGACACGCGCGGCCAGTACCTCGCCGAGACGAATGCGCGCCTTGTAGACGGAGATGTCGTCGAGCACGCTGTCGGGTCGTGCGAAGTAGACGAACTCGAAGATGCAGGGGCGGTGCTGCTTGCGGCCCCGCCCGGTCACGGTGCGCCGGTCGAGCGTGCCGTCGGGAGCGATGACGAGCACCTCGCCGGGTTCCAGGTCGCCGACGATCTCGTAGCCCATGACGTTGAGCACGGCGCTCTCGCTGCAGACGCACCAGGCTGTCTTGCGGCCGGTCTTTTTGCGTCCGAGGATGGCGGGCTTGATGCCGTAGGGGTCGCGGAAGGCAACCATGCCGCGGCCGCCCACGAGGGCGACGCCGCTGTACGAGCCGCGCACACGCTTGTAGACGTCCTTCATGGCCGCGAACACGTGCTCGGGCCAGGAACCGCCTGCCTTGGGCTTGCGGCGCCGAAGGGCCGCGGCGAACACGTTCAGGATGGCCTCGACGTCGCACTCCGTACCCAGGCGGCGTTCGTCCTTCTCGGCGAGCTCGCGCTTGAGTTCCTGGAAGTTGGTGACGTTCCCGTTGTGGGCCATGGCGATGCCGAACGGGTGGTTGGTGTAGAGCGGCTGGGCGTCCTGCTCGGTGCCGCCGCCGACGGTGGGGTAGCGGGTGTGGCCAATGGCCAAGCTGCCGCGCAGGCTGGCGATCAGATCGGTGTGGAAGATCTGCTGGACCAAGCCGGTGCCGCGATGGCTGTGGAACGCCTCGCCGTCGAAGCTCGTGATACCCGCAGCGTCCTGCCCGCGGTGCTGCAGGACGAGCATGCCCTCAGCCGCGTCGAACGCGGCCGTCTCGCCGCCAACGATGCCAATGAAACCGCACATGGGGTGGTCAAGCGCTCCCGGGGCCACGAGGGCGGGCAGTGTACGCCGGGGGGGTGTCCCCCCGGGCGGATGGCACACCCGTTGGCGAGCGGCGCCGCGTTACTCAGCCGGCTCGACCTGCTCGAGGGCCGTGCCGCCCACCGGCAGCGCGGGATCCGCGGCGATCTCCAGCACGGCGATTCGTCCGGCCGCGCGCACCGCAGCCTCGACCGCACCGACGTGCGCGACCACATCCGGCGCCGCGCGCAGGCGCACGCGGGCGAGGGGCTTGCCCGGCGACACCTTGCTCTCGGAACGCCAGCGGCGCGCGACTGTGAGAACAGCGAGGCCTGCGTCCCACGCGGCCCTAGCCTCGGCGGCGCCCGGAGGAACGTCCACGCGGGGCCAAGGCGCCCGACCGATTGACGCCACGCCGGAGCTGCGCCGGAACAGGGCCTGATGAACGGCCTCGCACACGTGCGGCACGAACGGCGCGAGCAGACGCGTCACGCCTTCGAGCACGTCGTGCAGGCCCGCCCGCGCCGCCTCGCGGCCCGCCGCGCCAGCCTCGGACTCGTCGTAGAGCCGATCCTTGATCATCTCCAGATAGTTGTCGCAGAGCTCGTTCCAGAAGAACCGCTCGATGGACCCCTTGGCGATACCGAACTCGTAGCGCTCTAGGTCGGCTGACGCCACGCGGACGGTATCGGCGAGCGCCGCGCGAATAGCCGTGTCGACGGCTTCGGGCGGGGCGGTGACCGTCGAGCGCTCGAAGCCCTCGAGGTGCTGCTGGGCTAGCTTCGCCGCGTTCCAGAGCTTCACGCACAGCCGGCGGCCCTGCTTGAAGTCTTCTTCGTTGTAGACGTAGTCGTTGCCGAGCGTGGCGGAGAGCGCCCAGTAGCGCGTGGCGTCCGCGCCGTGCTCCGCGATCATCGTGCGCGGATCGGTGGGGGCATTGCTCTTGGACTTGCTGATCTTGACCTTGCCGGGTGCCTGCACGTGCCCGGACACCATGACGTCCGACCACGGGATGTCGCCGTGGTGGATCCACGCCTTCACGATCGTGTAGAAAGCCCAGGTGCGGATGATGTCGTGCGCTTGGGGCCGCAGCGTCATCGGCCGGATGCCCGCCACCTCGCCATCGTGCTCACCCCAGCGCTGGTTGATGCTCGGCGTCTCGCTCGACGTGGCCCACGTGTCCATGACGTCGGTCTCGGGCCGCCACGTTGTCCCGCCACACTGGGGGCACGTCTCGTTGATCGCGTGCCGTGCATGGTCCAGCACGGGCAGCCAGGCCTCGGGGGCCGTAAAGACGTGCTCGCAGCCCACGCAGAACCAGATCGGAAACGGCACGCCGAAGAACCGCTGGCGCGAGATGCACCAGTCCCAGTCCAAGCCCTCGACCCAGTTGCGGTAGCGCTTGCCCATGTGGTCGGGGAACCAACGGATGCGCTCGCCGAGCTCGAGGAGCTTGGCCTTCTTGTCGAGCACCTTTACGAACCACTGGCGGGTCGGGAGGAACTCGATCTCGCGGCCGGTGCGCTCGAAGACGTTGACCACGTTCTCAATGTCTTCCTGCTTGAGCAGGTGGCCCGCTGCTTCCAGGCGTTCGAGGATCGCCTTGCGCGCTTGATTCGCGTAGAGGCCGGCCTCAGGGCCGGCCAACGCGGTCAGCGTGCCATCGGGTGCAATCACCTGACGCAAGTCAAGATTGTGCTTCTGGTACCACTCGACGTCAGTCTTGTCGCCGAACGTACAGCACATCACGACGCCGGTGCCCTTCTCGGGGTCCACCTTGTCGTCGGCGCGGATCTGGACGACGTGATCGTTGAGGGGCACTCGCACTGCTTGCCCCAGGAGCTCGTTCGCGCGCGGGTGGTCCGGGTGGATGAACACGGTGACGCAGGCGGCGAGCAGCTCCGGGCGCGTCGTGGCGATCTCGATGTGGCCGCCAGCGACGAGGTCGAAGCGCAAGTGGTTCATCTTGGTGCGCTTGGGCTTGGACTCGAGCTCAGCCTGGGCCACGGCGGTGCGCGTCTCGGTGTCCCAGATTGTGGGGCTCGTCTTGAGGTAGACCTCGCCCTTTGCGTGGGCGTCGAGGAACGCGCGCTGCGAGATGCGGATCGAGCGCTCATCGATGGTGCTGTATTGCAGCGACCAGTCGGTCGAGACGCCGAGGCTGCGCCAGAGGTCCGCGAACTCCGCCTTGTAGCCGGCGCTGGTCTTGCGGCAGAGGTCGACGAACTCCGCGCGCGGCAGCTCGCGGCCGAGGACGCCATGCTCCTTCTCCGCGAGGCGCTCGGTCGGTAGGCCGTTGTCGTCGAACCCAAACGGATAGAACACGTTGCGGCCGCGCATGCGCTGGTAGCGCGCGATGCACTCCGCCTGGGTGTACGAGAACACGTGGCCGACGTGCAGCGAACCTGAGACGGTGGGCGGGGGTGTGTCGATGCTGTAGACCGGCGCGTCCGAGTCGCGATCGAATGCGTGCACGTTCTCCGCGTCCCAGAGCGCCTGCGCGGCCGGGTCGAGGGTCTTGGGGTCGTAGGCGCCATCCAGCATGTTCGTACTCCGAACCCAGGATGGTACGCGCTACGGCCTAGTCGGCGAAGGCCTGACCGGTGAATGGCCTGACCGGCGAATGGCCGACCGGCGCAGAGCCAACGAGCCAACGAGCCCGGGGCCAGCCGGCGTCAGTCGTCCCGTGCCGCGCGCTCCGCCAGCTTGCCTCGCGCGAGCAGCCGGGCGCGGATGTCGTCGAGGCGGAGTCCGCGCTCGATGCGACCGCGGTACGTCTCGACGGTGTCCTCCGGTTCGTACGCGCAGCCGATCATCTCGCCAATCTGCTTCATGAGGTCGGGGTCGTCGTCGAGGCGGTACCCCTGGCGCACCATGTAGTAGCCCAGGATCTCGAGGAAGATCCGGCGTGCGAAGTACGAGCAGATCCAGTGCATGAGCAGGGTGATGCCCAGCATGAGCACGATGCCGATGCCGAGGTAGGTCGTGATTTCGCCAATGGCTTCCTGCGGATCGTTGCCGCCGTGGGCCTTCTGGGATTGCCGCACGAGCACATAGATGTGCAGGCCGACCCCGACGAGGATGAACACGAACGCCACGATGCGCTCGAGCCGCTGGACGAAGAAGTTGCGGAAGCGCTTGACCTTGTCGGTCGGCAGACCGAGCAGCTCGCGCATCTGGCCCTTCTCGCGCCGACGGGCGACGGACTTCGCGAGGAAGAACGCGCCGACCAAGATGGCGAGCCAGGCGATGATCTGCCGCTCGTAGTACTCCATGCCCACGAGATTAGCCCGGGTGTTCCTGAACCCAGGTCGAATCTCGCGGTCTTCGCACCCGCTGTTCTTGCCCTCAGGCACGAATCGGTCGCGGGGACCGACTGTGCTCTTGTGGGACTTGCGCGACGGGCGGCATTCGGCCCACTCAGCGGACCCTCACGACCGTAGCGCACGTGCTGCACGAAGCAACCGGGCTCGTGTGGCGAGCGCGCAGTCCCCTTGCATTTCAGGCGTGCGACGGGAGGGGCGGGGGCCGCTCCTGCCCGGGCCCGGAGTACCCTGGGCCGCCATGGAGGCCCTGCGGTTTGAGCTGGAGAGGCTGGCCGCCGATCGCGCACGCGGCGCGGGCGGCGCTCGTGCCTCACGCCTACATTTCGCCCTGCTCGTAGGCGCGTGTCTCCTCGCATTCGCGCACCGAACACTGCTGCGCGTACCCGGCTTCGATGGCCTGCAGGCGTCGTGGCCGCTGCTGCTGGGCGTGGCCGCTGGGATCTGGCTCTTCGGTCCCGCGTTGCGCCTCGCGCTCGCGCGCCTGTTGCGCCCGTCGCCGCGACGGATCGCGCGCGACTTGGATGATCGCCACGGCTGGCGGGACGAGACGGAGACGGCGACCGGCTTGGTCGCGCGCGAGCCGCGCGGCGCCCTCGATGCGTTGCTGCTCGCGCAGGCGGGCGGCCGGCTACGCGAGCTGCCCACCACTCCGCACGCGGGTTGGCGTTGGCGACGCGTACGGCTCGCCCTGGCCCTGCTGTTCGTTGCTTTGCTGATGCTGCCCGGCGTCGACGGTCTGCTGGGAGGCCGCGGCGCCGGTGCTCGCGGTGGTGAGGACTTGGGGTCGTCCGGTGCGCAGGGCGGGTTCGGCGCGCCGGCTCCCATGGCCGCGGACTTGTGGATGCAAGGCTTCGTCGAGAATCCGATCGCGGTCGAGCCGCTGCCCGCCGACGGCCTCCCCGCCGACGTGCCCGTCGTTGGCAAGGGAGCGGGCCGATGAGCCGGGCCGCGATTGCTGTGCGAGCGTCTCGCTGGCTTGGGGTGCACCTCACGTGCGCGGTCGTTCTGGTTGCGGTTGCGGTTGCGGTTGCGCGTGACGCGGCCGCGGAGGACGCGCCGGCGGCCGAGCGCATCGCGTGGTTCACGGAGCTCGCGGCGGCGCGCGAGGTGGCGGCAGCGGCCGGGCGGCCCATGCTCGTGGCGATGCACGTGCGTCCGCGCGTAGCGTCGCCCGACGCGACGGAGCGCACGGGGCGTTGGCTGGAGGCGTACGCGGACGCCGGAATCGTCACGGCCTCGCGTGCATTCGCCTGCGTCCTACGCGTGATTGCGGCCCCTGAGGGCAAGGATCCGGACGTGGACGTGGGTGCCATCGGGGTCGTGCACCTCATCGTGGACGGAGACAGTCGCGTACTCGCGCGCATGGACGGCAACGTCCCGCCCGGGCGCGACGAGCTGCTGCGGTTCTTGCGAACGGGACTGGCGCGGCACGGCACGCTCGGGCCCGACGCGCCCGGGATCGGTCCTGACCAGGTGGCGCGGGCGGCGCGGCGCGTGGCGGGTGCGAGTCCGATGCAGCCCGTGGGCGTGCCGCTCGGCGTACCTGGCGTGCGCCTGCGGCTGCGCTGGGAACTACCGGCCCCCGTACTGGGTGGCGCCGAGGAGGAGACGATCCGGGCGCGTGTGCACATGCGCTGGGACGACACGGGCCCGTATGAGGTCGGAGCGTTCGCGTTCCGCGCGGGCGACGAGATCGATGTGCCGGTGGACATTCGCTTTGACCGCATCGAGGGACTCGAGGCTCTGGCGACCGCCGGCTTGCACCGCGTCGATCTCTACATCGAGCCGGCTGCCGACTCGTATCCGTTCAGTCGGGGCCCGCTGCACGTAGGCCGCGTCTGGATTGAGTTGGGCGACGGCGGTGGGGGCGCCGGGGAAGGCGCGGCGCCTGAGCAGGCGCCCGATCCGGCCGACGACGAGGAGCAACCGGACACGGCGCCCGACGGCCAACCCGAGGAGCCGCCGCCCGCTCCGGGCGAGGTAGAGGACGACGTCATCGAACCTTTCGTTGGCGCCGGCGAGACCGTCAAGAAGGACGACGCCGTCGTCGCCGTCGAGGATCCCAACGCCGGAGTGAAGCCGCCGCCGGCCGTGCCGCTTGAGCGCGCCCTGCGCGAATTCACGAAGGAGGCCGAGGCGGCGATTGGGGCCGAGGGCCTCTCCCCCGGCGAGCGCGCGTTCCTGCGGCGCTATTTCGAGTTGCTGCGCAAGCACGCGGGGGCGGGCCGATGAGCGCCCCGGAGCCGCTGCTCGACGAGCACGACCTGCGCAGGTTGTCGAGCCTGCGCGTCCGGCGCCGGCGTCCCCACTCGACGGGCGAGGCGGGCGATCGGCGCTCGGGACGTGTCGGCAGCGGCGTGCTCTTTGCCGATCACCGCGACTACGTGCCGGGGGACGATCTGCGCTACGTGGACTGGAACGTCTACGCGCGGCTCGGCGATCTCGTCGTGAAGCGGTTCGAGGCTGAGGAGAACCTCGAGCTGCTGCTGTGTCTCGATCGCAGCGCCTCCATGGCGGGCGCGAAGTCGCGTGCTGCCCGGCGCGTGGCGGCGGCGCTGGGGTACCTGGCGCTGGCGAACATGGATCGGCTGCGACTTGCCTGGCTGCCGTCGCCCACGGGCGCACCGGTGGCGGCGTTCCGGGGGAAGGCGCACGCGTCCGGCCTGCTTGAGGAACTCGCATCCGCGCCGGATGACGGCACCACGGAGCACGCCCGTGCCATCGGGCGCGTGCTGGCCACGTGCCGCCGCCGCATGATCGCCGTCGTGATCTCAGACTTCTACGATCCAGAGAACGCCGTGGCTGCGCTGGCCGCGCTGCGCTCAAGGGGCATGGACGTCGTGGCCTTGCACGTGCTCGACGCGGCGGACGTTGCCCTCGAGCCGGGGGCGTCGCTCCTCGCCGTGGATCGCGAGACGGGCATGGAAGTGAAGGTGGACGTCACGCCGCAGTTCCTTGAGAGCCTGCGAACCGCGTGGCATCGACGCGCCGATACGTTGGAGCGTTGGTGCGTCACCCGTGAGGTGCTCTACCAGCGGCTCGACGTCGCGGCATCGCTCTGGGATGTGCTCGGAGAGATGCTCGGGCGCGGGATCGCGGTCGGCGCGTGAGGTTCGCGGCCCTCGAGTTCGCTCTGCCCGTGGCCCTGTGGGGGCTCCTGGCCGCCCTGCCCATCGTGGCGTTTCACCTGTACTTCCGCCGTCGCCGGCGCGTGTTCGTCGCCTTCGCGCCGCTGCTCGTGGAGAGTGCGGGCCTCGTGCGGAGCGAGGCGCGCTTTCGCCGCCTGCGCGACTTCGCCAGTCTCGCGCTGCGACTTCTCGCGCTGACGTGCGCGGTGCTCGCGCTGGCGGGGCTGCGGCCCGTGGACGCGTCACCGCCCGCTCGTGACCTGCTGCTCGTCATCGACGCCGATATCACGACCGCGGCGCGCGAGGCGGATGGCGTACTGCGACTCGAACTCGCGCGGCGCCTCGCGCAGGACTTCGTGCGCGCGCAGCCCGCGCGCGCGGGCGATCTCGATCGCACCGCCGGCGTGGTGGGGGTGGTGCTCGCGGCTGGGTCGGCGCGCCTCTTGCTCGCGCCCACGGACGATCGCGCGCGAGCGTTGGGTCGCCTCGCGCTCCCGCTCGTGCCCGAGGCGACCCGCGTCGATCTCACTGCGGCCGTGTCGATTGCACTGGCGGCGGCCACGGAGCGAGCGGCGGCGGACATCGTGGTGCTCACGGCGCGGCCCGTTGTGAAGCCTTCGCTGCCTGCGCACGTGGGCTGGCGCGTGGTCGGGACGGGATCCGTCCGAGACGACCAAGGCTTCGTGGACTTCGCGCTGGAACGGGCGGCCGATGGCGGCAGTTATGTCGTGCGGGCGACCGTGCGCAACGACGCCGCCGTTGCCCGCGAGCGCACCCTGATCGTTCGGGTCGGGGACGTCGAGTCAGCGCGCGAGACGCTGGTCCTCGGTCCTGAGGCGAGCCGGGATGTCACCTTCGAGGTCACGGCGACGGCCGATCCCAAGTGGCTCGAGTTGGCCCTCCAGGGCGCGGATGCCTTCCCCGGGAACGACGCGGTCCTCGCGCGGCTCGCGCCCGGCGCCCGTCCGGCGGTGCTGGTCGTGCACGACGGCGCGGTGCGGCCCTACACGGCCGCCGTGATCGAGGCCCTGGCAGCCGAGGGCCTCGTCGACGCAGCGCGGGGTGGGTACGTGCGTGGGGGGGACTTGGGGCGCGCGCCCGCTGCCGATGTGGTGCTCGTGGACGGGGTGGCGCTCCCGCGCACGGCGCTGGTTCCCGGCGCGTATCTGTTCCTTGCACCCCTCGCCGGAGCGCTGCCCTTCGAGATCCGCGGCTCCGTCGATCGGCCGCTCCTGTGGCGCATGGCGGCCGGGCATCCCCTCGTGGCGGGGCTGTCGCTTGAGAAGGCCTACGTCGCGCGCGGACAGGCCCTGGCCGGGGAGGGGCTCGTGCCTCTGGCCTGGGCTGAAGACGCGGTCATGATCGCGGAGGGTGAGCGGGGCGGCGTTCGCTATGTAGTCCTGGGTTTGGATCCGGAGGGCTCAGCCTTGCCCCTCCAGCTGGCCCTCCCGCGCCTCGTCCGCCAGGCCGTGCTGCGGCTGGCGCGGGCACCCGCCCAGGCCCTCGCCCCCCTCTATCGGCCGGGGGAGATCCTGCGGCCGCTGACGCCGCTGCCGGGCGGGCCGCAGGCGGAGCTCGTGTGGGGCGGCTCAGTCACGGATCCGGTGCTGGCGGAGGTCGGGCGTGGGCACGCGCGCGCCGCCTTGGCTCCGGACGG